>JBBKWN010000071.1:0-39916 GCA_037968955.1 Rheinheimera sp.
CTCACGGACATTACCAGGCCAGTTGTGTAATTTCAGACTGGCGATCGCCCTTTCGGTAAACTTGATGGCTGCCTGACCATGCTGCTCCAACCGCTGTTGTAATTCTTGCAACAGTAAGGGTAAATCATCCGGCCGGTCTTTTAGCGCCGGCGTTTCAATTGGGAACACATTGAGCCGGTAAAACAAATCTTCCCGAAAACGTCCTTCACTAATCATGTCTTCTAACTGACGGTGCGTCGCGGCGATAATTCGAACATCAGCACGGATCGGCTGGTTGCCACCAACTCGCTCATAAATACGCTCTTGCAGCACACGCAGTAATTTTACCTGCATTGGCAATGGCATATCACCAATTTCATCGAGGAATAATGTGCCGCCTTGCGCCAGTTCAAACCGGCCTTTGCGGGTAGAAATGGCGCCGGTAAAAGCACCTTTTTCATGGCCGAACAATTCACTTTCCAACAGCTCTGCCGGTATGGCGCCACAGTTAATCGGCACAAAAGGTCCATCAGCGCGGTGCGATAACACATGAATATTGCGTGCAACCACTTCTTTGCCGGTGCCAGAATCTCCCAGTACCAACACATTGGCATCGGTACGAGCGACTTGCTGGATTAAAAAACGCACTTGCTGCATCTGAGCAGAAATGCCAACCATCCCGACAAAACGTGCTTGCGATTCCTGAGCGCGCTGCCCAGGTAACAGCCGGTGGTATTCTTGACAATCGCGTAAGTGCTGGGTGAGCGAGGCGTAAGCAAAAGGTTCACTTAATAGACCAACGACATTGGCATGTCGCAATAATGGTTTGAGTGTTTCACCAAGCAATAAAAAGGCAGTCGCGGGATGTTGTTCAATCAGTTGTTCGTGTTGTTGTTGCACTAAAGCGCCTAACAGCACCACCGCTTTGGGATCGTCTGCTAAGTGCGCCAGCAACTGCACTTCATCAACAATTTGATGCGGCTCTGCCACAAAACTGAGAATAATACTCAGTCGTTGAGCGCGTTGCTCTTGCTGATCGAGGATAAACAACTTGGGGATCATGGCGCTAGACTTTTTCTTGTGCTTTTCAGCCATTTTTGCAAAGCCAGCGCTTGCATGCAAGGTAAAACGCTAACTTTTTGACGCTACTGTCAAAAAACCAGCGTTATTTCGTTCTATTTGGCGCTAATGCTAAAACCTAGGAGGCCAATAACTTTAATGCCTGCTGTTCAGAGACACGACTTTGCGCCGCCACTGCAAACGAGGCTTGCTCGCGGATGCTGGCTTGCGCCTGCTCGGTTGACGCTTTGGCATAGTCTAAGTCTTGGATCCGACTTATGGCTGCTTGTTGATTCACATTCTGCGTACTTAAGTTACGAGCGGCCGAGCTAAGCGCATTTTGCGTGGCGCCAAGATCAGTCCGGTTATCGTCAATCAGTTGGCTCGACTGACGGATTTTCGACAGCGATTGTGCGGCTTTATCGGCAGACGATAAATCAACACTAAAAGCACCGCTATCCGTTAACTTAGTTTGTAAATCTTGAGTTTGAATGTTGATATTGCCGCTGCCGGTCGCGATACCAATCTTGCTGTTTTGATCAAATAACTTGATGCCAGCAAATTCCGTGTTTTTAATTTGATCCTGAATACCGGCAGCGAAGGCATCGGCTTGTTTTTGCAACGCTTGGCGATCTGAGCTGGTCAACAAACCATTACCAGCCTGCACCGCTAAGCGGTCAATTTCTGCCAAACCGTCAGTAATGCCCTGCAATCCTTGGTCGGCAACCATCGCCAGTGAAATGCCGTCATAGACATTCCGTTCTCCCTGCAGGGTTGCACCATTGACTTGGGTTAACCGATTGGCAATTTGCAGACCAGCAGCATCGTCAGCGGCACTATTAATGCGCTTCGCTGTGGCTAGTTTTTTTAGCAGATTTTCGTTTTCAGAGGTATTGAGTTTTAACAGCGATTCGCTTAAAGATGGGCCACCGATATTCATCACGACTACTCCGACGATGTGGGTTCTACTGATGAGTTTAGCGCAGTTCAGCATAGAGCCAAAGTGTTCCCTTGTACTTTTTTTGGCCTATCGACGAACCTAACCGACCGAGTCTCGCTAACTACCTCTGTTAAAAGCACTTTTAAAAAGTGGAATAGATTATGCTATTGTTTCTTTATCGCGACACTAGGCTGCAACACCTCGCAGTACC
Source organism: Rheinheimera sp. (assembly GCA_037968955.1). Taxonomy (GTDB): domain Bacteria; phylum Pseudomonadota; class Gammaproteobacteria; order Enterobacterales; family Alteromonadaceae; genus Pararheinheimera. The sequence continues at coordinate 2,190 of JBBKWN010000071.1, forward strand.
GGGCTCGCATGACGGAGTAAGGGGCACTTCATGTTTAATGGCAAAAATATATTCATCACCGGCGGTACCGGCTCGTTTGGTCATAAATATACCCAAACTCTGCTTGAACGGTACCAACCCAATAAAATCATTATTTATTCCCGCGACGAGCTAAAGCAGTATGAAATGCAGCAGAAGTTTAATGCGCCGTGTATGCGTTATTTTATTGGTGATGTCCGTGACCAGGAGCGGTTAATTCGCGCCATGCGCGGCGTTGATTATGTGATCCACGCCGCAGCACTGAAGCAAGTCCCGGCCGCAGAATACAACCCAATGGAATGTATCAAGACCAATATCAATGGGGCTGAGCATGTGATCAATGCTGCGATTGATAATAACGTGGAAAAAGTAATTGCACTGTCGACCGATAAAGCAGCCAACCCAATTAATTTATACGGCGCGACCAAGCTTGCGTCGGACAAACTCTTTGTTGCCGCAAACAATATTGCTGGCGGTTCAAAACCAAGGTTTTCAGTGGTGCGCTACGGTAATGTCGCAGGTTCACGCGGCTCAGTGGTGCCCTTTTTTGAACAGCTGAAACAAACCAATGCCCCTTATATCCCCATTACCCATTTAGAAATGACCCGATTTTGGATCAGCCTACAACAAGGTGTTGATTTCGTTTTGAAGAATTTCGAAAGAATGCTGGGTGGTGAAATTTTCGTACCTAAAATTCCTTCCATGCGCGTGGTAGATTTAGCCAAAGCAATAGCGCCGGATATTCCAATCAAGGAGGTCGGTATACGTCCCGGTGAAAAACTTCATGAAATGATGTGCCCCGGTGACATGTCGTATAACACCTATGAATACGACGACCACTTTGTCATTGCGCCTTCGATTCAATTCTCCAATCGTGGCAACGATTTTACCATCAATGCTCTAAAAGAGCGCGGCCGGATAGTCGCCCCTGGCACCGAGTATGTGTCAGATAAAAACCCGCACTTTTTAAGCGTGGAAGAACTGGTGAAGTTCAATCAGGCAGCAACACGATGATCCCTTACGGCCGTCAGAATATTGACGAAAACGATATTGCAGCGGTGCTTGAGGTGTTGCAATCTGATTTTTTAACGCAGGGGCCGAAAGTACCAGCATTTGAACTTGCCATCAGTCAGTTTTGCCAAGTGCACTACGCAATTGCTGTCAACAGCGCGACTTCAGCCCTTCATTTGGCTTGTCTGGCACTGGGTGTTGTCGAAGGTGATATCGTCTGGACCAGCCCTATCAGCTTTGTGGCTTCGGCCAACTGTGCCCGCTATTGTGGCGCTAGCGTCGATTTTGTCGATGTAGACCCGCAAACTGGTTTGATGTCGGTGGCCGCGCTAGAGCAAAAATTGCAACGTGCTGCCGATGAGCAACAATTGCCCAAAGTGTTAATTCCGGTACATTTGGCTGGCCATAGCTGTGACATGGCGGCAATTGCGGCGCTGTGCCACAAGTACCAGATTAAAATAATTGAAGATGCGTCTCACGCCATTGGTGCAACCTATCAAGGTATGCCGGTCGGCCATTGTCAATTTAGTGATATTTGTATCTTTAGTTTTCACCCGGTGAAAATTATTACCACCGCCGAAGGGGGAATGGCGCTTACCAACGATCCGGCGTTAGCGGCACAAATGCAACTGCAGCGCAGCCACGGCATTACCCGTGATCCACTTGCGATGACCGAACCAAACCACGGTCCTTGGTATTATCAACAAATCGAAGTTGGTTTTAATTAGCGACTCACCGAGTTACAATCCTAGCTGGGTTTGAGTCAACTGCAACGGTTGCCACAATTTCTGGCCGCTCGCCAACATGCGGTAACTCATTATCAGTCGCTCTTACACGACTTGCCATTGCAATTACCTTCGGCAGCCTTGGATGGAATGTCAGCTTGGCATTTATATATCATTCGGCTCGACGACGCCGACAGCCGCTTAGGGGTCTTTCAAGCATTACGAGCAGCGGGTATTGGCGTCAACGTACATTATATTCCGATTCATACCCAGCCTTATTATCAGCACCTTGGGTTTGCATGGGGCGACTTTCCGGGTGCAGAAACTTTTTACAGTAAGATCATTAGCTTGCCTATGTATGCTGACTTAACATTAGCTATGCAACAACAAGTCGCGACCGCACTTCGCCAAGCGCTGGCTAGCGCAGCATCGCCCGCACCACAGGACTAACTCGATGAAACTTGCCGTGATCCCCGCCAGAGGTGGCAGCAAACGCATACCTCGCAAAAATATTAAGCTCTTTAACGGTAAACCAATGATTGCTTGGTCGATTGAAGCTGCTTTGGCCAGTCAAATGTTTGATCAAGTGATCGTCTCCACCGACGATGAAGAAATAGCAGCCGTTGCCAAGCAGTTTGGTGCCGAGGTGCCTTTTATCCGCCCTGCGACTCTATCTGATGACCATACCGGTACTTCGGCGGTGGTGCGTCATGCCATCGAATGGTTGCAACAACACAACTGGCAACAAGCGAAAGACCAGTTGAGTATTGTCGCCTGCATCTACGCAACAGCGCCGTTATTAAGTGCGGCGGTACTGCAACAAGCCATGACATTGCTGCAGCAACAACCAACGCTTCATTATGTATTTTCTGGTTGTCGATTTAGTTTCCCAATTCAGCGTGCCTTGTATCGTGCTCATGATGGTTCAGTAAGGCCGGTACAGCCGGATGCCATCGCACAACGTTCACAGGATTTAACCGAAACCTATCATGATGCCGGTCAGTTTTATTTAGGGACTGCCGCCAGTTGGTTAGAAGCGAAGCTGGTATTTTCTAACGCTTCCTACCTATTTGAATTACCGCAACATTTAGTGCAAGACATCGACACCCTTGACGACTGGCGACGCGCCGAGTTGTTGCATCAACTGCTCTTGCAAAATACCCCTCATCCCAAGGCTGAATGATGCACGTGCTGTTTCGGGTTGATGCCTCCATGCTCATCGGCTCCGGCCATGTAATGCGTTGTCTCACACTCGCCAACGCCATGCGCGAGAAGGGCTGGCAGGTCAGTTTTTGTAGCCGCGAGCACCCAGGCCATCAAATCAACTGCTTGGAAAGCTTGGGCTTTGTGTGCATTCGACTGCCGCTACTACACATCGAATTAAACACCACAGCAAGCACCCAGCCGCCAGAAGGTGGCACTCGATGGCTTGGTGCCACGGAAGCTGAAGATGCAGCCGCGGTGATCCAGGCCTTGGCGCAGGCACAGCTCACACCCGATTTATTGGTTATTGATCATTATGGGCTGGCGGTGTTGTTTGAAACGTCGTTGCGCCGCTATTGCGGTAAAATTCTGGTGATTGATGATTTGGCTAATCGTCAACACGATTGCGACGTTTTGCTCGACCAGAATTTATTACCGAACGCAACTTTGCGTTATCAGAATTTACTCCCCCCCGCTTGCCTGCCATTGATTGGGCCTTCATATGCACTATTACGGCCAGAATTTTCTCAACCTATTGCCCAGCAAAGAAATTTTTCGGCAGCTCCAGCTCAGTTATTGGTCTTTTTTGGTGGCAGCGATGGCGATAATCTAACCGCTTTGGCAATTAAAGCGTTGCAGCAGCTTCAGAACCTTGATTGGTTGGCCGATATTGTGATTGGTTCAGCCAATCCGCACCAATCGTTGTTGCAGCAGCTGTGTGAAGAGGACCATCGGCTAACCCTTCACGTGCAAACGCCAGGGATGGCAGGGCTGATGGCAAAAGCGCAACTGATGATTGGCGGCGGAGGTGCGACACACTGGGAACGCTGCGCGATGGCGCTACCAGCTATCGTGGTCAGTTTGGCCCCAAACCAACAACCGACCAGCACCTATTTGGCTAAATTGGGGGCATGTGTATATTTGGGGGCGAGCACTGAGTTGACATTGCAGCGACTCGGCCGTGAAATAGCTCGGCTATTGCACGAGCCGAAGCAATTGAAGCTGATGGCAGACGTTGCATCCAGCGTGGTCGCTGCCGAAGGCGGTTGTCAGCGCCTGCTCAACGCTCTGGTCAAGGTTGTGGATCATCGACTTTAGGCCACCGCGTGCATTAAAAATGACGCGGCAGCATGCCAGAATCAATAACAGTTCCGATCCTGACGACCGTCCAGTGTAGGTTTATCCACGCAGACGAGTCATACAGGATCCATCATTAAGAGTGGCGTTTTATGGCAGTAAACACGATTCAACTAGGCCATGTGCAAGTCGGTGCGGATCAGCGACCGCTGATTATTGCGGAATTGTCCGGCAATCACGATCAATCACTGGCCAAAGCCTTAGCCATGGTTGACGCTGCAGCAGCCGCTGGCGCGCAAGCGATCAAGCTTCAGACTTACACCGCCGAGACCATGACTTTGGATATCGATAGCGGCGAATTTTTTATTGATAATCCTGAAAGCCTCTGGGCAGGCACCTCGCTGTATAAGTTATATCAAATCGCCCACACGCCATGGGACTGGCACCAGGCCATTTTTGCGCGGGCACAAAGTCTGGGCATGTTGGCGTTTAGCACCCCATTTGATTTAACCGCAGTGGATTTTTTAGAAAGCCTCAACGTTCCTTGTTATAAAATTGCCTCGTTCGAAAACACCGACCATGCACTGCTGGCAGCTGTGGCCAAGACAGGGAAACCGGTCATTATGTCGACCGGGATGGCAAGCATCACTGAACTTGCCGATGCCGTCGATGTCCTGAAGCAACATGGCTGCAAGCAGCTTATTTTACTTAAATGCACCAGTAACTATCCGGCGCGGCCGGTCGATGCCAATCTATTGACCATTCCGCACCTCGCCGAGTTATTTGACTGTCAAGCGGGTTTATCTGACCACACCACCGGCATCGGCGTCTCGATTGCAGCCGTGGCGCTTGGTGCGACCGTCATTGAAAAACATTTTGTGCTTGATCGCAGTGAAGGCGGCGTCGACGCTGAGTTTTCACTAGAGCCACCAGAGCTCAAACAATTGGTCGAAGAAACCGAACGTGCCTGGACTGCGCTTGGGCAGGTGCATTACGGCGTGACCGATAAAGAAATGGCTTCACGCAAACATCGCCGATCGTTATATATCAGCGCCGACCTAGCCGCAGGTTCGGTACTGAGCGCGGAAAACTTACGCGCCATCCGTCCGGGACTGGGGCTTGCGCCAAAATATTTGTCGTTAGTGCTAGGGCGGCAAGTGAAGGCCGATGTTAAACGTGGGACGGCTTTAAGCTGGGATTTGCTATTGTGACCTCAATACACAACGAGGCCAACACAACAGCACTGCAGCGTCGCGCCGAAGCTGCAGTCACTGCGGCAGCGGACAGCGAGTCAAACACCATTAATGGTATGTGGCATCAGCAAACGATTCGCGATTTTTCCGTCAGATTACAGCCATTGCAACGCCAGCACCTTGAATTGCTGCGCCAGTGGCGAAACGACCCCAAAATATCCGCGCCGATGCTACAGCAAAATTTAATCAGCGAACCGATGCAGCAACAGTGGTTTGCCCGAGTGCAACAGGATAAATGCCAGGCGCAATTTGTGATTTATTACAAAGACGAGCCGATTGGTGCTTGTAATCTAAAAAGTGCCGATGGCTCTGCCTTGGGCCAGTGTGAAACCATTGAATCTGGCTTTTACCTGGCGCATCCACGTTTTCGCGGTACGATGCTGGCATTTTTCCCGGCACTGGCACTACATCAGTATTGCTTTGAAAGCCTGAACTGTAAGACACTGCTAGCAAAGGTTAAACTAAATAATACTGCCGCCTTGCGCTTTAACGAGAAGCTTGGTTATCAGCGGCAGTCGCAGAATGTTACAGTACACACTGGCAACGAAGCAGTTGAACTAGCCGTGTTGACACTGCAAAATGCCGATCATCAACTCGCAGTGGCAACCTTTGCCCCTTTTATCCGGAATTAATATGACCGCAGCCAACTCGACCGACCTACAAATCAGCAATAGTGGCCGCTTAAAACATGCGTTTGCCACAGCACTGGCCATTGATGTCACACGTATCAGCGACGATTTAGCCTATAACAGCATTGCTGAATGGGACTCAACCGCGCACATGCTGCTGATTGCCGAACTGGAAAACTGTTTTGACCTGATGCTCGACACCGACGATATTATTGATATGAGCTCTGTGGCGATGGCCAAAACTATTTTGACCAAACACGGTGTAGTGTTTGACGCTTCGGAGCGCTAATGATCGAACTTGCGGCCGCGTCTAGCATCAGCGCGCCAGTGAGCCTGATCACTGGCGCCAGTCGTGGCATTGGTGCCGCAGTTGCCATACGACTGGCGGTTGCTGGCCATCATCTGCTGCTAAGTGCCCGCAACGAAATTGCACTGACAAGCATCGCCGAGCAATGCCGGCAAGCTGGTGCGGCATCTGCAACCGCCCTGCCTTGTGACGTGACGGATCAAGCCGCCGTGTTGCAGTTGTTTAGCACCATCAAACAACAACATCCGCAGTTAGATCATCTCATTAATGCCGCAGGCATGATGCAAGACAGCCTGCTTGGCATGACCCGCTTGACCGATTTGCACGCATTATTCGCGCTCAATGTGACAGCAAGTTATCAATGTTGCCAGCTGGCTGCGCGGTTAATGATGCGAAAAAAGCAGGGAAATATCGTTAATTTTTCGTCCAAAGTTGGCGAAAGTGGCGCTGTCGGACAATCGGCTTATGCCGCTAGCAAAGCTGCCATATCCGGTTTAACCAAAGCGCTGGCAAAAGAGCTCGGCCCAACCGGCATTCGTGTCAACGCCGTTGCACCTGGTTTTATTGCCACCGATTTGACGGCACATTACAGCGACGCGCAAAAGCAAAAACTTTGCCAACAGATTAGTTTGGGCCGGATTGGTCAGGCCGATGAAGTCGCTGCGTTAGTGCAATTTTTATGTTCAACCGATGCCCGCTACATCACCGGCCAGATCATCGCCATTGATGGTGGTTATACGTTATGACTGACGATCTGAGCAACACCTCGACACCGCAGCGCCGGCGCCATTTTGCCCGTCAGCTCGAACAATTCGGTGACGCGACGGCGTTAATCCTGAATGATGGACAGCATATTAGTTACCAGACATTGGCCAAACTGGCTGACCACTTTGCGCAAAATTTTGTGCGCTTTGATGTAAGGCCGCATCAAATTTGTGCGCTGCAATGTCGCAATAATTTAACCTCGGTGGTGGCTTATTTAAGTTGTCTGCGCCATCAACGGCCGCTGTTACTGCTGGATCCAACCTTGCCGGCGGCGCAACTCGAACCCATGGTGAAACAACTAGAAATTGCCGCGTTGATTACCGACCAAGGCGAAATGAGCCGTGTCAGCAGTTCAGCATTTCGCGCCAGACCTGATTTAGCATTATTACTAAGCACATCCGGCAGCACCGGCAGCCCAAAATCGGTGATGTTGTCACCGGCAAATTTACAAGCCAATGCGCTGGCGATTAGCACCTATTTGCCCATGCTCGCCACCGATACCGCCATCACCTCGTTGCCGTTACATTATTCATATGGCTTGTCAGTGCTTAATAGCCACTTATTGCTCGGTGCCAACATCGTACTGACCGATTATTCGGTGATGAACAAAGAGTTCTGGCAACTGGTCAACCAACATCAGGTCAGCAGCTTGGCGGGGGTGCCATTTAGCTATCAAATGTTCCAAACTTTGCGCTTAGAACGATTACCACTGCCCGCACTCCGTTATTTGACACAGGCCGGTGGCAAATTGACAGCCGAGCAAACACGTTATGTCAAACAGCTCAGCGTGCAGCGGCAGTGCCCGGTTTATTTGATGTATGGCCAAACGGAAGCAACCGCGCGCATGGCCTATTTAGATCCCGAACTGCTTGATCATTACGCCGATTGCATTGGCCGCGCCATTCCCGGTGGGGAATTGCTGCTGCGCGACCCCAACGATCAATCATTGATAACACAAGCCTATACCGCTGGCGAGTTGTGCTACTGCGGCGACAATGTGATGTTGGGCTACGCGACCAACGCCACTGAATTACGGGCAACTACACAGCTAGCTGAACTGAGAACGGGCGATTTGGCCGAACAATTACCCAACGGCTTATATCGGATTGTCGGTCGATTAAACCGGTTGTTAAAACTGCAAGGCAAACGTTGGGCCCTCGATGCGGTCGAGAGCATGTTCCATACCCTGGGTATTCAAGCTATCTGTACCGGTCGTGATGATTTATTAATTATTGCCGTGATTGACGCCAATTCAGCATCAGAGGCGCCGACCAAAACCAGCAATTATTTACAGCAGCAACTGAAATTACATCCGAGTCTATTTAAAGTGCTGTTATTGCGCGATATTCCCTACACCAGTAGCGGCAAAGTGCATTATCAAGCGATTGCGACGCTGGCCGCAGGAGGCGCCGCAGATGCGATTGGCTGACGAGCTGCCCTATGCCCTTGGCGCGGACATGAAAGCGCCACGCTTACTGACTGAATTACAGGCGTTAACGCTGTGGCATCAGCAACATTGTCCGGCCTATCAACACTTGCTTAACGCGCAGTGGCCGCAGCTAACGCTGGCTGCCGACCACGAGGGCGTTGCCGGCGAACAACTATCGCAGCTGCCCTATCTGGCCGTGCGTTTATTTAAACAGCTGGAACTGCGTTCTATCCCCGCCTCTGCGGTTTTTAAAACGTTATATTCCAGTGGTACCACCGGCACGCCGTCACGGATCTTTTTGGATCGCGACAGCGCGGCAATGCAATCGAAAATTCTGGTCAAAATTATGCAACATTGGCTGGGCAAAGCTCGCTTGCCGATGCTGATCCTCGACCATGCTGATGTCATCAGCGATCGCAGCAATTTCTCCGCCCGTGGCGCCGGCATTCAAGGTTTAAGCTTTATGGGCCGCAATCACTGTTTCGCTTTTAACAGCGACATGACCATTAATTGGCCGGCGATCGAGCAATTTGTCGCGAGTTATGCCAAGGGGCCAGTCTTGTTATTCGGTTTTACCTTTATGGTCTGGCAACATCTGCTACAAGCGTTAAAGCGAAACGGCCGTCGCCTCAATTTGCCGCATGGCATTTTACTGCACAGCGGCGGCTGGAAAAAACTAGAAGAACAAGCCGTCAGTAATCAGCAGTTTAAGCAAACCGTCACCGAATATACCGGCATTAGCCGGGTGCATAATTTTTACGGCATGGTCGAGCAAATTGGCGCTATTTTTGTTGAATGCAGTAGCGGTCATTTACATTGTCCAGTCTATGCCGACGTCCTCGTGCGCCGCCCAGGCAGCTGGCAAGTGGCAGACATCGGTGAAGCTGGGGTGTTACAACTACTATCCACGCTGCCCCGCAGTTACCCAGGCCATAGTTTATTGACTGAAGATCGAGCGCAGCTTCTGGGTGAGGATAACTGCAGCTGTGGCCTCGCCGGGAAATACTTTCGCATTCTTGGGCGATTACCACAGGCCGAAGTCCGGGGTTGCAGTGATACTTTTTCGGCGCCTCCACGATGAATACTGACAACTTTCAATTACTCAATCCGGCGCATGTCGTGGCAGCCCAAGTGCAACCTTTCTGTGAACAGGACTTTGCCTACTGCTTGGCGCTATCACAAGCGCTGCTACAAGATCCACAATGCCGGAATTACCCGGATCTGATCGCATTAGGTTTCTGGCTCAGACCGGCACAGCTTCGGCCCATGCTGGCGCCCTATATGACACAGCAGCATTACCAACTGCTGCCGCTGGGTCTAATTTATCATTCATCGCCTGCCAATGTTGACAGTCTGTTTGTTTATACTGGGATTTTGAGCCTCTTGTGCGGCAACAGAAACCAGATCCGAATTTCGAACCGCTCTGGTGCCAGCACCCAATTTTTACTTGATAAAATTATTGCGCTTGCGGACAGTTTTCCGCTGCAAAACGCCCGCTTTCAACTATTTCGATGCGCGCATGACAGTGTGACGTTAAAAAACTTGCAGCAACAGCTCGATGCCCGAGTCTTGTGGGGCAGTGATGCCAGTATTCAGCAACAGCGCGCCACCGCTATTCCGGCTCATGCACGTGATCTGAGTTTTAGCCACAAGTTCTCGTTATGCCTGCTGGATGCCAAAGCAGTGCTCAATTGTACGGCGCAAGAGTTCGAGCAGTTACTACAACTATTCAGCCGCGACCATCTGACTTTTGCCCAACAAGGCTGCGCGTCAGCCAAAGCGTTATTCTGGTATGGCGATGTCACCGAGAGCCAACAGGCCCAACAAAAATTCTGGCCCGCATTGGAAGCGCTGACCACCACACAGCAGAAGCTAACCGCCACCGAGCATTATCAGGCGCTGTGCGCAGCGCAGCAGATGATGATGCAACAAATCACCCCAAGCCCAAGATTTAACGGTAGCTGGTTGCCTCGGCTGTCATTGCCAGCGTTAACACCTGAACTGGAAAACCTCCACCCCGGTTGTGGCCTTTTTCTGGAAATGACAGTGCAGGATATCACTCGGTTGCCTACACAGCTCAGACCCCAACATCAGACGTTAAGCTATTGGGGAATAGATCTTGCAACTATAGCGCTATTGCGCCAGCAGTCCGTGATTGGTTTAGACCGGATCACACCCCTTGGGCAAACATTGAATTTCAGTCCGGTATGGGATGGCGTGGATTTAGTCCATCAATTTAGTCGCTTGCGGGCACTTTGATGCAAACGAACTCGTTTGATCGGATGTATGGAAATAGGCGTTGCTGGTTGTGGCTAGACATACCCACTTTACGGCATAACAATAACCACCAAATCCCTATGCCCGCAGCATCATCGATTTTACGCATTGCTGACAAAACGGAGAACCTCGCCAATTGAAAAACAGCTGCCCGCCGGTCGGTCGCCACGAACAACAATACCCTCAGGTCAACACCACTGAGACAATTGCCTGTTTTAGGGCGAGCAGAAACGCGTTGTTAACGCGTTTTGTTGAACATGATGACCGCGCCCCCTTGATGGTGACATTACCTGAACCGCTGACGAACTGGCTCGCTGCAACACCCCATATCAGAGCTCTGGAAAAACGTTTTATCATCCGCCAAGATCTCTATGTGCGAAGTCAGCCGTTAATCGCCCAATTAACAGCACCACAATTACTTTGGGTGGCGATTCTGCTATTAGAGCATTTGACCGCTGAATATCAGCAACAACAGGACCTTAACTCGTTAAATAGTGCACTTCGGCTGACCGATCACTTATTGCAGACGTCACCCATCGAATTATTGATACAGATGCCGAAACTCGCCGTTTTGGTAAAAACTCAGCTTGAAATTCTGGAGCATCTACTGCATGAACCAATATTCTGAACTGGGTTTTATCGCCATGCCGGGGGCTCGCTCCTCTGCATACCTGCAAGTGTTTAAAAAGCTTGGTTACGCACCAGCCTGCGTGATTCAATTACAGAATCAACACGCTGCCAACGCAAGTGCATTTTTGCAATCACATTCACTCGCAGCGCGATATATTGACGCCGCATTGAATGAACAAAGTTTTTGCAGCGACGCGAACATTCCACTTTTTGCGACTGAGTGTACGGACATTAATGATCTTGGCTTGCAACAACTATTGCTAAGTACTGGGATCAAAACCTGGTTATTCAGTGGTGGGGGTATTATCAAGCCTGCCCTTTTTCAAACAGGCCTCCAGTTTCTGCATATTCATCCGGGACGACTGCCACAGGTCCGCGGCAGCACCTGTTTTTATTACAGCTTGCTGCACGACAATAGCCTTGCTGCAACCGCCTTTTTTATGACCGCGGACTTAGATGCCGGCACCCCGTTACAAATTGAACATTTTGCGGTGAATCTGGCAGCACCACTGTTAAGCACAGGATTTATTGACTATGTCATCGATCCTTGGATCAGAGCTGAAACGTTGTCCAGTTTGCTCCAACATTGGTCCAGCGCGGGTTTTGCCAGTATAAACCCAAGCCCGACACCCGCTCTGATCAACGGCCCAAGCCGCCGGCCCTGCTATGTGATCCATCCATTACTTAGAGCTCTGACGGTACAGCAACTGTCACGCCGTTTTAATCCTGAATTACCACAAGGAGTATATCGTCTTGACACCAAATAATAACGGACAGGTGCTCTGGTTAACCGGCTTGTCGGGTTCTGGTAAAAGCACCATAGCCAGCGCGCTGCTGCAACTTTACCAGCAACAAGGCGTTTTCCCCGTGCAGTTGGATGGTGATAAAGTCAGAGCAGCGATAGCTGATCCAAACTGGCAATTTGACTCGGCCAGTCGACTACGAGGGTCTTATATCTATGCCCGCCTCGCGGCGATGCTTAGTGAGCAAGGACATTTGGTCATAGTCCCGACGATCAGTATGTTTAACGAGGTGCGCCAATGGAACCGCCAACATATTGAGCAATATTTTGAAGTGTATTTAAAGGTCTCGGAAACCGTCCGACAGCAACGGGATCCGAAGCTGCTTTACCAAAAATATACCGATGGCAGCAACTCACAAATGGCCGGCATGGATTTGCCGATAGAAGAACCCAGCTCCCCAGACTTGCTGCTGCTCAATGAAGAGGGCGTCGCGACTGTTGATACCATCGCGCTGCAGATTTTTAAGCAATTAAATTCCCGTTATCCGCAGATCCTAAAACGGCATCTGACCTGAGGTGGAAATGATGAACTCTCCAAATAGTGCTGATGCAACTGCGTTGATCGCCTCAAAAGCTAACACCTTAAAGTACCTCAGCACCAGGCTTGCGAACGCCCAAGTCCTGCCGTTGCAAATTATCAGTTATACCGATTGGCAAGAGTGTGCAGCGCAATGTATCGCACGGGTGCAGCAACAGTTTACCAAGCCGTTGGCGGTGCGCTCCAGCAGTGTGAATGAAGACACACATGAACAAAGTAATGCCGGAAAGTTTTTGTCATTGCTCAATGTGCCATGCGAGCCGGAAGCGATTGAAGCAGCGATTAACCAAGTATTTGCTTCATATTCACCAGCCCAGCCACTGGATCAGGTCTTGATCCAACCAATGCTCAAAAACGTCACCTGCGCCGGAGTCGCCTTTAATATTGAGCCGAACACCGGTGCACCTTATTATGTGTTGAGTGCTGACTTCAGTGGCGCCACCAGCAGTGTTACCGCGGGCGACAGTGCTGACATTCAGAGCTGGTACGTTTTACATGGCCGGAAAACCGCGATCGACTGGCAGCAACAGTTAATCAGTTTGTTTACCGAACTGGAACAGACTTATGGCAAAAAACCGCTCGATATTGAATTTGCCGTGTGCGAAAACCAACTTTTTTTACTACAGCTGCGGCCCCTGCTGGTGGCGCCTGCCGTGCTGCAGCAAGTCAGCTTGACCGACCCTCAACAATATCAATTGGAACTGAGCTGCATCGATAAAAAGTTGCAACGGCTGCAACATCGTCACCCTTATCTGCTTGGTGACTTCACGATGTTTGGTGTGATGCCTGATTGGAACCCGGCAGAAATTATCGGTACTAAACCCAAACCGTTGGCGCTATCACTTTACAAGGAGCTCGTCACCGATCAGATTTGGGCCACCCAACGACATAGTTATGGTTATCGAGACGTACAGGATCATCCGTTATTATTGGTGCTAGGCGGAACACCTTATGTGGATATTAGAGTCAGTTTTAACTCATTTGTACCCGCAGGATTAACGACTGAGTTGGCTGAAAAACTCGTCAATTATTATTTGCAGCAGTTATACGCCTCACCACAACTGCATGACAAAGTAGAGTTTAGTATCGTGTTATCGTGTTTTAGTTTTGACCTGAGCGCCAAACTAGACAGCCTGCGACAACATGGTTTTACCGAACAGGAATGTCAGCAAATCCGCCTTGCACTTACCACTTTGACCGATAAAATTATGGTCGATCAGCAGGGTGTATTTGCGGTGGATTTGTCCAGAGTTGAAGAACTTAAACGTCGCCAGCAAAACATCATGCAATCAGATCTGAACAAAATCGATAAAATCTACTGGCTGATTCAAGATTGTAAACGTTTTGGCACCCTGCCATTTGCCGGTCTGGCCAGAGCTGGTTTTATTGCCATTCAGCTGCTGAACTCGTTGCGCGACTGCGGCTGGTTAAGCTTAGACAACTATTATGCGTTTATGTCCGGTTTAACAACGGTCAGCTCGGCTATGCTGCAGGATAAACAACAGTTAGCTTCGACCGAATTTATTCGCACTTACGGGCATCTTCGGCCCGGCACGTACGACATTACCTCACCACGCTATGACGAAGATCCGGCGAAATATTTCTCAACCGAACAAGATGAAAAAAATCAATCGGCGGCTTTCTCATTGTCGTTAAATCAGCTCAATGCAGTCAATCAACAACTTAAACAGCATGGTCTGAGTTGTGACGCGGTGGCGATGTTTAATTTTATTAAACAGGCAATTGAAGCAAGGGAATACAGCAAATTTGTGTTTTCCCGCAGCCTCAGTGATACGTTGCAGTTAATTGAAGCTCTTGGTGAGAAGCTTGGATACACCAGGAGCGAACTGGCGTATGCCGATATTAAAGACATTCTGCGCTTGCAGTCCACCAGTCATAGCGCGACAGCGACACTCAAGAGCAGCATCGCGCTTGGACACAGCTATCATCAGATGTGCCAGCAAATTAAATTACCGGCATTAATCCGCACCGGTACCGACTTAAGTTTCTATCAGCTGTTGGCTGAAGAGCCCAACTATATTACCAACAAGTCAGTGACCGCCCATGTCTGCCAAGAACTGAGCCCGAGCGCTGTCAGGAATGCCATTGTCTTTATTGAAGCGGCCGATCCAGGCTACGACTGGTTATTTTCCCATCAGATTGCGGGGCTAGTCACCCAATACGGCGGCTGTAATTCGCATATGGCTATCCGCGCGCAAGAACTTGGTATTCCTGCAATAATCGGCGCCGGCGAATGGTGGTTTAAAAAATGGCAGCAGGCGAAATACTTAAAAATTGATTGTCAGTGCCGAAAAGTGGACATCATCGGATGAAGCTTGTTGCACTGAGCCAAAGAGTCGACACCGTGACTGCGTATCATGAACAGCGTGATGCGTTAGATCAGCGCTGGACGCAATTATTATTGCAATGTGATGCGATCCCACTGTTGTTACCCAACGATCCTGTGGCGGCGACCCGCTTACTACAGCAGCTCAAACCTGCCGCAGTCATTCTCACCGGCGGCAATTCACTTATGGCCTACCAGGGCGATTCACCTGCCCGCGACGCCACAGAAACACAGGTGTTGCAGCACTGTATCGCGACCTGCACCCCTGTGCTTGGCATCTGTCGTGGTATGCAGCTCATCCAGCATTATTTCGGGCAGGTGTTGCAAGAAGTTTCAGGCCATGTTGCAACCCGCTGCGAACTGTTGATTGCTGGCGAGCTGCATCAGGTCAACAGTTACCACCAGCTCGGATGCTATGACAACACCACTGAGCTGCAGGTGGTCGCCCAAGCGGCTGACGGGGTGATTAAAGCAGTACGCCATCCGACGCTGTCGCTGCAAGGGATCATGTGGCACCCGGAGCGCGAAACACCTTTTTCTCAAGCAGATCTACAACTAATTCAAGGGCTCATCCGCTAAATGAAAGCACTTATTCTTGCCGCCGGTCTTGGCAGTCGACTACGCCCTTATACTGATGATTGCCCCAAGGCGCTCGTCAAACTTGGCGGCATTCCCCTCCTCGACTATCAACTGGATGTGCTGCGACGAGCGGGGATCTGTGATATTTCGCTGATTACCGGCTACCTACAACACAAGTTCGATTGCTATGGCCTGCCCCAATTTACAAACCCGGATTATGCCAGCAGCAACATGCTTTATTCGCTGATGTGTGCCAGAAGTTGTTTTGATGGCCGCGATGATCTGCTTATTTGTTATGGCGATATTGTCTATCAGGATGAAGTGTTGGCAAGTTTGCTTGCACAAAATACCGATGTGGCGATCGCGGCAGATCAAGACTGGCTGAAGCTTTGGACGCTTCGCATGGAAGACCCACTCGCCGATGCACAATCGTTTATGATGGCACCAGGCAGTACCCGCATCTTGTCACTTGGCCAAAAAATAAGTGCTGTTGACGAAGCGCAGGCCCAGTATATCGGGTTACTGAAAATCAGCCGCCGTTGCCAAATCAAATTATTAGAGATATACGACAAACTGCCAGCAGCTCAACGACGCAACATGTATATGACCGATTTTGTGCAGCTGCTTATTGCAGACAATCTGGATGTTACAGCTGCCCTGCACTGCGGCGGCTGGCTCGAAGTTGACAGTTGTCAGGATCTTGAAATTTATAAGGATAAATTAGCCGAAATACTACCCGCATTCATGGGCCAGCATGCTGGTGGTGTGAGCTGATTTGTTGCTCTGCTAAGCGATCGGCAAAGCCAGCGAGATAGTGAGTCAAACCACGAGCGCACAGTATCATCTGCGCGCTTCAGCAGCGCCAGATCAAGTGCTACAAAAAACCGACGTTTTCGCGCCAAGCCAAGACCCGTGGCGCGATGTTACTCGTTTAGACACTGAGAAAAAACACACCATAGCTGCCGCGCCCACACTCGCTGTAATAAACCTTATACTCGGGCACCCACAGCATGATCAGTCCGATCGCTGCCGTGTCTGGGTAATCTAATAAAATCAATTTTGGTTTATGCCGGATGATCGTTGCTTTTGCGCCTTTAACCACTTCAGTTCCAATGCCGATCCGGCCACTTTCAATCAGACTGGGCACAAAACCAGACTCGCGAACATAGTCATCCACCGCATAAGCAAAAATGGCCATGTCGATTGCCGCGGGCTTAATTGGGCCGCCAGCATCTAATGGCAATACGTTGCCGCCACCGGTGTGCCCTTCACTTGCAAAGGCAACCATCCCCGTGCTAGACCAAGCACCCGCGCACACAGGCCGCACTTTGCTATGCATTCCCCAGCTGACCAAATTGATACAAAGCTCGGCGTAGGTAAACGGATTGGCTTCCAGACAGTGGGCCGTAAAATCACCACCACTGGTGCTGTCAAACGCCACAAAGGGTTTCCCCAAATATGGACCGATACATAAGATTTGTTCACCCGCCTGTGCCTGCACCATCGGATGAAAGTATTGCGCGCCAGCTTCGTCTGAAAAACCATCCAGATAGCAGTTGTGCTGGAGTAAATACATTTGCTGGCTCATCACACGCTTAGACACTTCATCGTGCAGTACCGTTAAATTCAGCGATTGCAATAAAGTGCCTGGCGCGCGATACAATACTATTTTGGCTCGGTATGGCGCGAAGAGATTTATCAAAGACAGCTCGGCAGCACTTGCCAACACCAAAGCATCATATTCAGTGTTTGTTGCCAACAGCTTGGCAATATTCCGAGGTATCTGCGCCTCGTTTTGCGGCAAATCAGTCATCACCTCGATGACGCTGGCGCCACCATCAGTTAACTCTAGGACCGCCGGTCCGGAAATATTGGCCTCACCAATAATCACCACCCTGAGCCCCTGGCATAGCCGACTGTCTAGCAACGGGATGGGAGTCACCGGGAGTTTGGCGAGTTGCTGTAGAAATAACTGCTGTTTCATCAATACCTGCTTTGGCTGGTGAGTGTTAAAGGGTCAGCAAAAAGGCGGCAGCTTTATTCCTGCCCGCTTCCGTATAAAAAACTTGGTATTCTGGAACCCACTGTTTGACCACAGCCAACCAGCTACATAAGGGGGAATCAACTAAAATCAGCTTTGGTTTTAGCCTTTTAATCGTCTGCTCAGCACCCGCAACTATCTGACCTGCTAAACCGGGTCGGCCACACTCAATCAAAGTCGGCGTAAAATGTTGCGTCGTTAAATAATCGTCCAGCGAATAAGATTGGTGAGCATTACTGACCAAGGTTCGGTCGCAATCTTTTACGGCGATAGAGTCGGGTAAATAAAATGTACCGCTGTGTCCATTGTGGTTAACGGTCTGCAGACCCGAACTTGACCAAACTCCGGCACATATCGGCGTCACGCAGTCATCCAGTTGCCAGTGCACCAAATTTCGACATAAATTGGCAAATTGCTGTGTGCGCTCTTCGAATACATGGATCCGGCTCGTCGCCCCCGCCGCCTGCCTGAAATATTTTAGTGGCCCGCCAAGGTGGGGGTTGACCGAAATAATCTGTTCCGAAGGACTGATCGGTACCGCCGGATGCCGGTAGATACTCAGCTGCCCTTCGACAATAGAAAAATACCGAACATAGGCTTGCGCCGCCAATAACTGACAATGAATATCATAACGATATTGCGACTCCACATCCGCCAGCAATGCGCGGTTCTGTGCTAAGGTTTGGCTATCGAGCACATCTAACATCTTATAACCCTATTCTCTTGAGCGGCCAACAACGTCAGCAATTGAGATTGACTCAATGTGTCAGGTTGTTGGTCAACTTCGCAAACATTCACGGCCAGATGGCGAGCCAACCAACAGCATTCAAGCTCGGTGTGTTATGACAGTCGTTTTAAAAAACCATCCGGGGCAACGCTAATCTGCAGTTTTGCATCAATGTGCTTGTCAATCATAAACTCAGGGTGCTGTTGTATAAACTGATGCACGGCCGTTTTAGGATTGTTGCCCGGGCCCCAAGGGCGATTCGGGAACAACGAGCCAGGCATATCTTCCACCACAGTGTCATACACAATGCAATAACACCCTGGCGTCACAAGCGAAGCGTACGCTTCAAGTTCAGCCATGACATGGTCGTGGGTATGATTTGAATCAAGACAAACCATCACCCGCTGGTAGTTGGCGGCCGCTTGTTTAACTTGTGAAATGACCGCCTCATCAATACTCGAGCCTTCAAACATTTGAATCATATGGGACATAGGATGGCTTTCAATTGCTTGGCGATTATGCGCACGAATATCTATGTCAATCCCAATAACTTTGCGTTTACTCTGCGCGGGGTTTAATACCTGCTTGGCTGCAACCGCTTCGGTATAATCCAACAGCGCCAACAATGAGGCACTCAAAATCAAAGAGCCGCCGTGGGCAATACCTGTTTCAATAATTAAGTCTGGTTTGACCTGCCACACTAACTCCTGCAGCGCGACCATGTCCTGCGGCACTTGGATAATCGGTCGCCCTAACCAGCTGAAATTGTAGCTGTATTTATATTTTGCTGAATCAATAATAAATTGATTGGCAAGCTGCTTTAACTGCGAGCATTGCCCAAGTTTGTCGATGTTGCCGGCCACTTCTTGTTGAAATTCTTTAATTGGATCCATTGTCATCGTATCGACCTCACAAAATGGCATAAGACAAAGATGGTGTATAAGGTACCCGCTGAATACGGATATTGTTAATGCCAACTTCCTCTAACACCGCTAAGGTTTCACCCGGCCATTGTTTCTGGTTCAATTCATCAAAAGCAATGACGGCCCCTTTGGGCATCCGCGGTAGAAAATGTTTTAAGGCTATTTTGGTCGGTTCATACAGATCAAAGTCAAGGTACAGTAAGGCGACGACCAAATGTCGATTGTCGGCCATGTACTGCGGGATGGTCTGTAGCGCATCACCTTTGACCAGTTCTAGCTTGTTGATATGGCCAAGATTACGATTTAAATCAAATAATTCGATGTTCTTTTGTAGCTCAGCGAGATGTTCAAATTTATAAGCACCTTTGACTTTGTGCTCACTGATGGCATCGCCATCTTGATCCATTTCACCTAACTGAGGAAAACCGTCAAAAGAGTCAAAACCGATCACTTTACGACCATGATTGATCGGTTCGTAGATTGCGCTCAATTGCGCCCAAGTGAATAAGCCACCGCCCATAAAAACACCACATTCCACAATGTGACCGTGGATTGGCAGAATATGTTGAAAAATTTCGTTTTTTGCCAAAAACAAACTCAAACTTTGTCTGGAAGTAAAACGCGAAAAATTGTTCAATTTATCTAAATTGCTGCCACTTGCTGCGGTAAAAAACGGTTCCATATGTTGTTTGTACAACAAGTCGTTCGCCGTTTGTGTGCCGCTATTCGTCAATGCATACTTTTCTGTCATGCTGTGTCCTTATTGTTCTGCACCACATATTCCGGATAGACATCTTCAAACCAACAGCCTTCGATCATGCCGCCAGGCCAGCCTTTTTGCACCGCTGTTGGCTGGTTGAAATTGGCATACCTTAACTGTGTCGTCCATCGGATTTTTTGTTGTTGAAGTGGCAAACTCTTGTGTAGCAGCAAGGTGCTAAACACCAGCACATCGCCGGCTAGTACATCAATAGTGTAGGCCTGTTGTGCATCGATGGACGATGTATCAGGGATCCGCACTGAATGCGCACCGTTCTCTTGACTATTTTGCTTATCGGCCACCATCACCGGCACAATGCCATGTTTGTGGCTGCCTGGAATAAACATAATCCCGCCTTCATTATTCAGCACATCAAATAATGGAGCCCAAATGACAATGCCATCTTCAGAGCCCTGGGTATATGGAAAATCCTGGTGCCAATCAAACAGATACTTTTCTTCGCCTTTCATATCAATGCGCAGCGGTACATAAGGCAACACATTAAGATGGTTGGTGCACATCAGGTGCAAGGCCAAACGCAGGTTGTTTTCTTTCACCAGCAATTTTTGCGTGCTGCTAAAATGTCTGGTTGCCCGATACACTTCTCCTGCCTTGCTGCGATCGGCCTGGCAAATAGCAAAAAATGCTTCATTGCAAATAGTGCCATTGACATCAAACTGCAGGTCAATCGTTAAATCTGCCAGTTTTGCCGCGATCAACCGATTCACATCAAGGTGGATCGGCAACAGATCGTGATCAAAGTTATAAAACCCTTTGAGCAACACCCATCCCTGCTGTTGGTAATGCTCTAAACAGAGATCAGAGAAATGTTGCTCGGGTTCATAAATACCTGCCGTCCCTTGATAGCTCGCAACCGGCATAACACTATTCCTTGATAAAAAAACCACCAGGGGTTGATGTCCAAGGAAACTTTTTCAGCACGGGCATTTTTTGGCCAAAATAGTCTTCAAATGCACTACTTTCACCGCCCCATTCGGTCATGGCATATTCGTCTAAGACCACTAAGCCGCCAGGGACAACCCGCGGGTACAAATGTTTGAGCGCGACCAGGTTTGGTTCATAGATATCAACATCCAGATGCAATAGAGAAATACGCAGCCCAGGGTGCTGTTCAACATATTTCGGCACAGTTTCCAGTATATTGCCTTCAACGATCTGAATGCGTTTTGCCTGAGGTACAAACATGTCTTCGTGGTATAGGTCGACCAGCTCATAGAATGCATCTTTAAAGTCGCTGGCACTCCATCCGCCTTCTATTTTTGAACGGTTTGGATACATAGGGCCATCTTTCTCAGTAAAATCAGTCAGTCCCTGAAAACTGTCAAACCCAATGACATGCCGTATGCGGTCTCCCGGGTGAAAAATTTCCAGAAACTTGGCAAATGCAAACAAACTATTCCCTTGGTAAACACCACATTCAACAATACATCCAGGAAGATCCTGCACCATTTTGTACAGCTCGTAATGGGCTAAAAAACGGGTGATGTTAATGCGTCGCGCATAGATCGCAAATGACTCCAAGACATCGGCGGTCGGAATATCATGTTGCTCAATGACCTTGCAGATCCCATCTAAAATGTTTAAACCGCGCGCGTTATTACCGCCATACTTTTCTGATTCTTTCTTTTGCATTTTGATCCTGCCCGTTAATTATTGGATGCGTTTATAGGTTTAGTTTGCTGTGAATAACTCAGTTTGACGATATGGTTATCAGCCACATCGCTGACGATCACGGCGCCAGAGGCAATGACGGCATCATTACCAATAACAACACCAGGTTCAACCACAATGCCCGCCGCAAAACGCACACGATCACCGATAGTGACATTTCCTGAGGTGGCCACTGCGGGCCCAAAAGCGCAATGGCTGCCGAGCTTGTTGCCGTGTTCGATATGCGTTCCTGCAGTTAAAAAATTATTATCCCCCAACTCGGTACATGCTCCAAGATAAACCTTAGATAACAATACGTTGCCGACACCGAGTTTCACGTGACTTCTTATTTCGACGGTCGGATCGATGACATTACAAAAAGGGACGCCCTGGCGCGACAAGTGGTGAAACGTTTCTGCACGCTGCTGCAAATTGCGATTAAAACCAATGACCACTTTGTCAACTTTACCCTCAGCCAAATACTGCTGCAGCAGCGCATCGGCCGAACCTACCACCGGAACCCCGAGAATATGTTGACCGACAAAAGTTGGATCTTGGTCAAATACCGCGACCGCTTGCATCTGTGGTTGCCTTAAAATGGCATCAATAATAATCAAGGCGCCACCGCCAGATACACCACCGATGATCCCGATCCGCTGCCGCGGTACAAACCCCATCCGTAGCGGATGCAATGCTGTGCGCGCAAGGTAATCAATCACATCTTGTTCCATCACTTTTCGGCCAACATCATGCATTAACTGATTCAAGTCCAGATGATGGCGAAGTGCTAAAATTTCGGCCTTTTTTGTGATTTGAGTTTGAACCTTTGGCATGTCTTTGGAACGTTCGGCGGCGATAGCATTCTCAATGACCGCAACATAATCGTGCAATGGCGAATCGCTGATAATGCCAATAATTTGGTTCACTTCAACCTGAATTTGACTGTCTAGTAGTGTGTAAAAATAGCCCGCAGTGACCGCATCAACGTCAAATAATGTCTTAGTAGTCTCTAGCTGGCACAATACTTCACCCGCATTGATCTGAGTGCCCACATCTTTAAACCAACCGACAAGGCATGCCGATTTATCATTGGCACCTAAAAATGGCGCTCTGATGATCGTTATCATGAAATAATCTCAATAATTCGTTGTTCCAGCTGATGTTGGGTCACCAAAACCACGTCCTCCAGAGCTTGCGCCGCCGGCACCACGGTATTTTGTGCGGTAAGCGTATGAACCTTGGCGTGATGCAGGTCCTGATGTTGATAGAACCAACTTACGGTTTCGCTGACCCAACCATAACCCGGCGTATTGTTGTCGGTGATAAGAACATGACAACAACCGCTGATATATTCGGTGATCATCGTCGCGTCCATCATATCGCTTAACAGACTGGGCATGATCGCCCGGATATGAATTTCCTCGTCAGCCAGCCGTTGCATCACCTGCAATACTGCTTCTGACAATCCGCCGTAGCATAAAATCACTATATCCGGCGCCGCAGAACTGTTGTCGGCAATGGCAATTGGAAAACGGCTACCTACGGTTTTTGTCTGAATAGGCGCAGGTAGTTGCAGTGACAGACTATATAAATTTTTATATTCAATAAACAATACGGGTGCTGACTCTAACAAAATACTATTCAGCAGCAGCGCACCCGGATCGTGAAATAGTGATGGACAGACGACTGTCAGCCCAGGAATGCCAAGGAACATCTTTTCAATACACTGACTATGAGTGGGTCCATATCCACGCCCGCCACCCATCGGTGTGCGCACCACGATAGGCACACTGACTTTGTCTTGGTACATCAGTGCAAACTTACTGGCGCTGTTAAGTAGCTGATCCGCAACCAACGCCATAAAATCGCCAAACATAATTTCAGCGACGGTTTTAAAACCACGTAATGCTAAGCCAGTGGCAACACCCACAATAGCGCTCTCACTAATTGGCGTGGCAAGAACCCGATCGGGATACAGTGTTGACAATCCTTTGGTCACTTTAAAAGCACCGCCGTAAGGATCGACGATATCCTCACCGAGTAAAATAACCTTCTGATCTTGTTGCATTACTTGATGAAGTGCTTGTCGCAGCGCATCCAGATAGGTATCACTCATCTCAGTAACTCCGCAATGATGCGATGTACACTTTGGGCGGCATCGTGATCAATACGCGCAAACTCTGTTGGGTCGAGGAGCTGCTGGCACAACGCAATTGGATCACGCTGGCGATAATGGTCAATTTCACTTTGCGCGCGATGATCATCACCTTTGCTATGAGGCCCTAACCGATAGGTCTCTAAAAATAACAACGCAGGTCCAAGCCCGGCACGAATAGAAGCACTGACAGCTTCTGCTGCAGCTTTAACTTTTCCAACATCCATTCCGTCGACCACGGTCACCGGTATTCCAAACGAGTCAACACGTGTTCGCAAATCGCCAGCATGCTGCATCTGGCTAGGGGTTGATTGGGCGTAATGGTTATACTCAACAACAAACATCACCGGTGCACGCCACAAAGCAGCCAAATTAAAAGCTTCATAAATTGCGCCCTCACCAAAAGTACCATCACCGATAAAGGTCACTGCGATCGCTTGACTAGATTTAAATTTTTCAGCTAATGCCATCCCGACCGTGATCGGGACTCCAGCGCCTTGAATCCCATTGGTGTAAAAGTTTTTAAATTGCAAATGCTGACTGCCACCAAGCCCCTGGCACACTCCGGACGGCAGACCAAGGATCTCAGCCACGAGTCCCTTTACATCCTGACAATAAGCCAAATAATGACCGTGACCACGATGATTAGAGAAAATAATGTCGATATCCCGATTCAGTGCACTGACGACCCCGACAGCACAAGCCTCTTGCCCGAGGCAAGTGTGAACAGTTCCCCGCACTTTTCCCTTTGAAAACAATTCAAGTAATGCAGTTTCCGTATGCCTGATGACACACATTTGCTGCAAAAGTTGTGCTATTGATTCAGACACTTTGAGCTCCTGCCACTACAACCAGTTGCCGAATAACATCACAGACTCGCTCAATCTCGGCCTCAGTCATCTCAACGTAACTGGGTAAATTGATGGCTCTTTGGCAAATGTCATAGGCCACTGGATTATTCGCCCTTGAATATCCTAGTTGTGAAAACATTGGCAAACTGCTCAATGGCCAAAAAAACACCCGCGCATCGATATTCTGCTGCTTAAACGCTGCCAGCAAACCTGCCTGAACGACATCACTTTGCGGGGCAAAAACCGCCGTTGGCATCCATGCAGAATTGACGGTGCCGGCGGGCTCTGGATTCAAAGTCACGACGGTATAAGGCTGCAAATGATGTCGATAACTGGCATAAATGGCCCGTTTACGTCCCACTAACTCCGTGATCCGCGCCAGTTGGGCGCAGCCTAGTGCCGCTTGAATATTGGACATTTTGTACTTAAAACCGAGTTCATCCGGCCAGAATTGCTTTGACTGCCCCCGCTTGCGGCCGTGATTGCTAAGAGTGAGCACTTGCTCATATAAATCAGCATCATTGGTAACAAACATGCCGCCTTCGCCGGTGGTCATCGTTTTTGTTCCGTGAAAGGAGAACACGCCAAAATCAGCCATGCTGCCGGCCTTTTTGCCATAATATTCCGAGCCCAGCGCTTCGGCCGCATCTTCAATCAAATACAAGCTGTGTTTTTTAGCCAGCAGGGTTAATTCATTCATCTGGCACAGGTTGCCATACAAATGCACGGCAATAATGGCTTTGGTTTTGGCCGTAATGGCACGTTCAACCGCCATCGGCGCCAAGCACCAACTGTCTGGCAAAATATCAACAAACACAGGGGTTGCGCCAAGATGTATAACAGGAGCGACACTGGCTATCCAGTTCGAGTCAGCAATAATGACTTCATCCCCGGGTCCGATACCAGCGGCAGCCAACCCCAGATGCAAAGCACCAGTGCAACTTGAGGTTGCGACTGCATAACGTACGCCTAAATAGTCGGCAAACTGTTTTTCCAGCCGCTCAATATATTCGTAGCAACGAGCGCCCCAACCATGAGTCACCGCATCAGTGACATAACTGATTTCAAGTTCAGTAATAGACGGTTTGGTATAAGCAATTGGCGTGTTCATGAAATGCTCAGCTCTGGGATCATCGTCACGTAACGGGTGTGGCTACCTAAGACTTTTTTAAGCTGTGAAATCACTTCTTGCTGAATATTCCACGGCAACACCAGCACGAAATCAGGTTCTAATTCTGCTAATGCGTCAGGTGCTAAAATTGGGATGTGGCTTCCAGGCAAATATTTACCTTGTTTGGCCAAGGCGGCATCTGCGACCACATCAATTTGAGATTGGTTAATACCGGCATAATTGAGCAATGTATTGCCTTTTGCTGCGGCGCCATACGCCACAACCTTGTGCCCATTGTGTGCACATTGTGCGAGGAAATGGCGAAGTGTATCCGCGATGTTATCAACTTTCCGCTGAAAGCCGCTATAACCCGCGCTGCTAAGCAAACCGGCAGCCATTTCTTCTTGCAAAATATCGGCGACATTCGCCTCGGTTTGCCGAGTGTCATTCGCATGACAAAGCCATAGCCGCAGGCTGCCACCATGCGTTGGCAATTTGTCCACCGCAAAAATCTTGAGTCCGACGGCGGCAAAAATATGCTGGGCGCTGTGCAAAGACAAATATGAATAATGTTCATGGTAGATGGTGTCAAACTGACATAATGTCAACAAATTAAGTAAATGTGGAAACTCAACACTTGCACAACCATCCTCGGCCAGCAGCAACGCAATCCCCGCAGCAAAGTCATTAATATCAGGCACATGCGCTAAAACATTATTGGCAACGATCAAATTAGCTTTCCGGTACTGTGCCACCAATGCAACGGCGAGTGTCTGGCCAAAGAATGCCGACACTACCTCGATCCCCTGATTTCTCGCCGCTGAAGCCGTGGCGGCGGTCGGTTCTACCCCTAGGCAAGGAATACCTGCCGCGAGATAATTTCGCAACAAATAACCATCATTTGACGCCAGCTCAACCACAAAACTAGTGTGATCAAGACCGAGTTTACACATCGTCATCTGGGCAAACTTTTTCGCATGCGCCAGCCAACTGACCGACGTCGACGAAAAATAAGCGTAATCGGCGGTAAAAAGCTCTTCGGCCCTTGTAAAATCTTCAGTCTGCACTAACCAGCAATGTTGGCAAACCCACACTTTCAGCGGATAGCTGGCTTCTGGATTGTGCAGCATTTCTCTCGTCAGATAGGCATTTGAAGGTGGCATGCTGCCCAAATCGACCAAAGGTAAACTTAAATTATGCTGGCAATGCCGACATTTCATAAACGGATCCCATCAAAATTATGTGCAAGCAACGGCAACGCCTGGTCTCGCTCAGATAAGCAGGTTATCGGTAGTGGCCAGCCAATCTTGAGCTTTGCGTCGTCAAATCGGACCCCGGCTTCGGCTTCGGCGTTATAAAAAGCGGTGTGTAAATAAAGTAGCTGTGCGTTGTCGGTCAAGGATTGAAAGCCGTGGGCACATCCTGGCGGGATCAGGAACATATTGTTTCGTTCTGCACAGAGCTCGACACTGACCGATTGTAAAAACGTAGCGGAGCCAAAGCGCAAATCGACAGCAACATCATAGACTCGACCCGCGATACAACGCACCAATTTAAACTCAGCCGCCGGTGGATGTTGAAAATGTAGCCCCCGCACCGTGCCTTTTTGCATAGTCACTGAATGATTGACCTGCACAATTTGTTGCCCCGGTATAACTGCGGCTAATTCTTGCAAACAGAACCAGCGGCTGAAACTCCCGCGGTGATCAGAATGTTTTAACGAATCAAGGTGCCACACGCCAGCCAAGGCTGTTTCAGCAATGGTTAGTTTGTGGCCCATGATAGCCCCTTTGTGCTGGCAATTCGGACATAATCCAGAATTTGTGACGAGGTTAATACTGCATTGTGCTGATAAAATGCTTGATACCAAAGCGCAGTAGCGCTCGCAGCCTGAGCCACGTTCCATACCGGCTGCCAAGACAGCAAAGTCTTTGCTTTATCGGTATTGAGCCGCAAAAGTCCTGCCTCATGCCACTGAAGTTGTGCACTGACTTCCCACTGTAGTTCAGGCCAGTGCAGCTTCATCAAGTGCAGCAATTCAACAACGCTGGTCGTGTCACTGTCGCTCGGCCCAAAATTCCAGCTACTAGCCAGTTCAGACTGACCTTGTAACAAGCCACTGGCCAGCATCAAATAACCTGACAATGAGTCTAGGACGTGCTGCCAAGGACGGGTAGCCTGCGGATATCGTAACTGAAGAGGTTGTTTGTTCTGACTGGCACGTACTATATCTGGGATCAATCGATCGGCGGCCCAGTCGCCGCCACCAATGACATTGCCAGCTCGGGCACTTGCCAATAAGGGGGCGTTATCGTGGCTAAGAAAACTTCGACGATAGCTTTGCACCACCATCTCACAGGCCGCTTTTGATGCACTGTACGGATCATGTCCACCCAGTGGCGCATCTTCCGCAAAAGCGACGCCGGATTCCGGGTTTTCGTACACTTTATCGGTTGTCACAACGACAATGGCTTTAACCGATGGCTGCTGACGACAAGCTTCGAGCACATGCACTGTCCCCATGACATTGCTATGCCAATTCTGCACCGGATCAACATAAGATTGACGAACAAGTGGTTGAGCGGCCAAGTGCAAGACCAAGTCAGGTTTAACCGTCGCTAACACTTGTTGTACATTGTCATAAATACCGATATCCATCAGCCAATGCGGGCCTGAAAGCTGCAATATTTTCCAATGTGAGGGCTCGGTGTCCGGCGCTAGACTAAGCCCAACCACCTTTGCGCCTAGCTGGGTCAACCAAAGTGTCAACCAACTTCCTTTAAAACCACTGTGGCCGGTAACCAGCACTTTTTTTCCGGCAAAGACCCCGCCAAAGCTGTGATCTACCATATTTTCCATGGCGCCTCACCCGACTGCCATAGCGCTTCAAGTTGATTTTTATCACGCAGAGTGTCCATCGCCTGCCAGAAACCATGGTGTTGATAGGCTTGCAACTGGCCCTGCTCGGCCAATTGCATTAAAGGCGCCCCCTCAAATGAATCGTTGTCACCGTGGAGGTAATCAAACACCTCGGGTTCAAGTACAAAAAAGCCACCATTGATCCAGGCACCATCGCCCGCCGGTTTTTCCTGAAAACGCTTCACCTGACCGTTATGGATGTCCAGCGCACCATAGCGCCCCGGCGGTTGGATAGCCGCAACTGTGGCAATTTTGCCATTTTGCTTGTGTGCTTGCAGGGCCTGCGTAATATTGATATCGGACACACCATCACCGTAAGTAAAACAAAAAGTACTGTCTTTTAGGTACTGTTTTACTCGACGCAGGCGTCCGCCCGTCATACTGTTTTCGCCGGTATCAACCAATGTTACCCGCCAGGGCTCTACGTGTTCTTCATGTACTTCCATCTGATTGGTGCGCATATCAAAAGTGACATCTGACATATGCATAAAGTAGTTCGCGAAGTATTCTTTGATGATATAACCCTTGTAACCAAGGCAAATCACAAAATCATTAATTCCATGTGTTGAATAGATTTTCATGATGTGCCAAAGGATAGGTTTCCCACCAATCTCAATCATCGGTTTGGGTTTTAAATGTGATTCTTCGCTAATTCGTGTGCCAAGACCACCAGCAAGAATAACTGCTTTCATATATATCTCTCTGATTGAAGCTCTGTTGGACTTGTGTCAACTATCTGACTCTGACGCCAATAAAGCAAGAAACACACCAGCTTAAAGTATCTGGTACAGCCTGTGCGCGAGAGCAGGCAGCTGCTGCAGCTGAGCACGAATTTCCTCGACAAAAGCTCTTGAGCAAATGACGACAGGTGCTTCACTTTGGGTGAGCATCTGCGGCGATTGAATATTGATCCCAGCTAACTGCTGTTGCCACTTACTTTGCGCAGAATCAACCACAGCAGCCACCTGATATTGTTGTCTACTATACTGTTCAGCAATAAACTCCAGCGCTAATTGACCTGCTCCATATAAAATCACTTCGCCGCCGGCTAACTCGTTGCCGCTGTTGACCGCCACAACAGTAAACGGGCGCCGCTGCGGCCATTGCTGGTAAGTCGCGGCCTGATAATAATCCAGTAACAGTTTTTCATCGTCATTCGGCGCTAATGCCTGACTTTGTAACAACCGCAGCAGCTGTTGCAATACCGCTAAGCCGCGTTGATACATCCAACTATCAAGTGACCTACAAACCTTATTTTGCAGACCTTGGCATCGCAATAACTTAGCCGCCATTGCCATCGCTTTACGCCAGTACAACACAGCCAGTGTCGAATGCTGTAATTGCGTCGGCACTCGGCTTAACGACTCCAGCGCCAATAACTGATAATCCAAACGATCTGGCGCCTGCCGGACGGCGGCTAATGCAAGTTGATTGAATGCAAGTGCCCCCTCGACCGCCTGCTGTAAAACGGTATCGACATTCGCCTCTCCATCGAGCGCAAAATAACGCCAATCAGGATGTTGCACATCGGTTAAAATATAACGGAGGTTCTCCATCAAATACTGAACTGCTCGACCTGGATTATAAACATCCACCGTTTTGGCAACTTTGTCAGACCGCGAATTAATTTTCTCTAGTTCCCATTGAAGTCGGCTAATGAGCGTCGCAGATTGCGTGATAATGGCCGCGTTTTCATCCCTCGGCGCAACGGGCTGATACACAATCTGCGACCGTCCGGTAACCGCCGGAAACAGATGGTCACTATAAACCCGATGGCAGACCATTACTGCCCCTTTGCAGTAATCGTCAACGTAGCTTGGTGCAATGCTGAACACAAAACGCGGCTGATCGGCAAAGCGTTTGCGGCATTCTTCCACAGCAGGATGTGTAACATCAGCCGGAAATGGCCTGAACACAACATCATAATCGGGAAAGTTTGCCAACAGCAATTCAATGGTTGGCTGCAACTGCAATGTGACCCAAGTCCATTCCAAAGCCAAATTTGAAACATGATAGATCAGGGCTGTATCTGCCATTTTGCATTGCTGACGTCGATGATAAAACGCATCAAACTTGACGGAGCCGAACGGAATTTCCGCGGTAAAAGCTTTACTGTGCTGGCGTAAGGCTGCTGGATAACGATTGCTGAAGCTATCAAGCGGGATCTGAGGCTGCGGCTTGGTACCAAGTACATAATCAAACTCTAGACAGCCGCCATATTCGGTTAATGTTTTTTTCAGTGAGATGTCAGAGCCATGTGGCAATCCAATTTTAATTAAGTCCGTCGGCCATTGATGCGCGACCGCAAAATTAGATTCCTGGATAAATAACAAGGTAAGCGGGTGCAAATGTGCAAAATGGTGCTCGGGGCAGACCCAAAGCGGCAGTTCTAGCCATTCTTGTTCAATCAGCCACTGAGCATGCTCTTTGGCGTCGCTGGCCGATATAATGATGACTACATCCACAGATTTTGTCGCAATAAATGCTTGTGCCAGCAACGCTAATTGATTGGCAGCGCTGCTGGGCTGCAACCATAGCCCAAACTGATAGTGGTCTTTTGTTTGCCGCTGAAGTCGTTCCAGCCAATACGCTGCAAGTTGTGACAAATAATCATCTTCATCATTCGAGTTTAAATCAGGTCGCTGATATTTAACGCAGAGTCGTCGCAAGATATGCATAAAACTAACATTCACGTGCGCCAAGCGACTCATTCATTAAAACCTAACATCTGATTTGTCGCTTGATTGTAGAGGTAGAAATAACTGATGGCCTCGGCTACCGTCAAATCAGCATTGCCTACATTGCGCCGAGGCAATGCAATATGTTCTTGCCAATGAAGTGCGGCAAGTTCTTCGGGGCGGATCCCGTCAATAAAATAATCAACTTTTTTCAACCCCGAATGGTAAATTTCGTTTGGACTAGGACGCCGGTGCAAAAGATTAACTTCGTTGATTTGCTCAACCACAGCAAGCTCCGCCAAGCTTAACTGAGATTTAAACGAGTCTAAAACCGCCAAGAAATCGCTTTTTTTATAGCCCGCCCAGTCTTCAACATGTTCAATTTCCAATTGAGCCCACCCAAGCACTGCCGCTTTATTCAGCTTCAGATATTTCAGGTGGCCGGACTTTGAAGCATCCAAAATTTGATCATAATCGGTTGCTATCGCGACACTGTGACCTATCCCAAAACCCGGTATCACTACATTGTCACAATATTCTTTAAAACTAGAATGGCAATCACTTAAGTACGAGACTATCGCCTCAACCGACGTTTTTGTTTTACCTCCATTTGATATGCCCTGTCCATCAACGAGCAACATCAGACTCTGACCGACATCAAGGCATAGTTCACTTTGGCTCAAAAAACATATCATCGAAGTAAAGTCTGGGCTTAACGGTTTAAATATTCGCCCAAAAGTATCACGGACTTTTTTAACGATCTGCCGCTTAACACAACCAGAATATATTTTTCCCCTGCCATTTTTTTGCTGCATGTTCCGACTAAATAAGGGTTCGACGAAATCTAGTCTTCGCTTTAACTCATCGGCGGCTGAATAATACTCTGGGGCTACTGGTTTAAGTAACGGATGATAAGTGCCAAGCACTCGTTGATGATCACAAAGCTCAAAATGATCATATTGCCACGTCAAAATATCCGGCAATTTGGTGGCAGCAAGGCGATGTAGCGTCGACAGGGCATCAGGCCTGAACATAAATTTTTCACTGATCACTGCAACATAATCGCCGGTCGCAAAGCTAATTGCGAATTCCCAGTTGTCGGTCATCGCCAGTGCTTGTTCCACTTGGTAGTACCTAAAGCGACTATCTGCTAAAAAAGGCGCAACCACCGCCTCACAGGGCCTCGTGACCGGGTTGTCACTGACAATGACCTCAAAATCCAAAAAATCCTGCTGTTTTAGACACATCAGGCATTGCTCGACCAGCTCTGGGCGATCTCTGGTTGGCAACACAATACTTATGAAAGGAACCTTGCTCATGTCACACTTTTACCATATTGATAATTAAACCAAAGAATTAACATCATTCCCAAACCGACTTGCACACCATGATATTGTGTTTTTGTCCAAGGGACGGCCAGCGGCTATGTTGGAACCGCAATGCTTCAACAAACACAGGTGGTTATGCGATCACCATAAAATCAGTCCACTCAGTCAATCCAAGCTCGGTCAATTGCTGCACCATTTGCAACCTGACGGGTTGGGCAGCGATTACAATTTTTTGCTGTAAACAATCCGCTAATGCCAAAACCGGCACCCTGATATCATCAACAACAACCGCTGGTTTGCTATTTTGTTCAATAAAATTGAGCACCAAAATACCCTGACTGTTGAATATTTTATACATCAAGCGGGCCAGACCGCCACTGCCATAAATCGCCACCCCAGGCGCCCCCGCAACGAGCTGCATAATTCTTGGGTGTTTAAATTCAACCACATAGGTAAACCAAGATAGCAGGCGATCATGGTTGATATTCGCGGTGACGGACTGCTTATTCACTCGAACTTGAACCAGAGACTCCTGCACACAGCCGATGCGGTAACCTCGTTCATTAAGTTGATAGAACAACGAGTAATCTTCACATAACCGCTGATCTGGATAACCAACGGCTAAAATAGCGTCTGTTCGCGCACAATAGCTGGTATGTTCAACACACAACCATCGCGGCAGATGCTGCTGAATAAGGCTTTCAGTGTTGATTTGATTAGCGGCAGCGTAGTCGCGCTGTCGAGTTGCAAGGCGCTCTAGAGTGTCTACATCGTCAGAGTCAGCAAAGGGCTCTATATAGCATTTCACTAACGCCAGCCCGGGATCGGTCTGCAAAGCAGCGAGCTGACGGCGAAACCGCTCTGGATGGCTCAAATCATCAGAATCCACTTTGATAATGTACGGCGTCCGAACATGCTGCAGGGCTGCTTGCAGAGAATAGCCGACGCCTCTATTTTCGGTCTGGCAAAACAATCGAATGCGGACATCTGGGTAGCTTTGAATAACGGCGACCGTATCGTCGGTTGAACCGTCATCGACGATGACAAATTCAAACTCGTTCAGGCTCTGCGATAACACCGAATCTATCGTCGCCCGAACGTAAGCAGCGCTGTTGTAAGTTGTCATTAATGCGCTTAGAAGTGGCTTCGTCATCTGTGGTCTCTCTTAGACGGACAAAGTGACACAAAGCCGCTGTTGCAACTGCGCAAAATGAGTTAATGCATTGTCCACAGCATCATCCATATCGAAATAACGGTATTCCGCCAGTCGTCCCAATGCCAACAACTGCGGCAATGCTGACATTTGCTGTCGACATTGCTGATAACGCTGTTGTGCTTCATCAGTAAAAATCGGGTAATAAGGTTCAAGGCCCAACTCTGGCTGATAGTCACACGGATACTCATAAACAATACTGGTACCTGCATGCTGCTGGCCCGTCAGGTGCTTAAATTCTGTGATCCTGGTATAGGCTTCTTCATTTGGATAATTGACCGTAGTGACACTCTGGAACTGCGATTGAGGTAAATGGCAATGTTCGAAGCGCAGCGAACGATAAGGAAGTGGCTGGCTCTGTTCTGGTAACAG
Source organism: Rheinheimera sp. (assembly GCA_037968955.1). Classification (GTDB taxonomy): domain Bacteria; phylum Pseudomonadota; class Gammaproteobacteria; order Enterobacterales; family Alteromonadaceae; genus Pararheinheimera. The sequence continues at coordinate 36,529 of JBBKWN010000071.1, forward strand.
CTGGTCAATCATTCCGGTGTACACCAACACACCTTCAAAGCGGTTGCCATCGAGCAGTATTTGTTGCTGCTGCCAGTCAAGTTGCACTCGCTCCGACATTGCTGTTGACAGCTGTAAGTCGATACCTGGCTGCGCTAATACGTTACGGATCATCGCGGTGTAGCCATGCAATGGAACCGCCTGTTGTGGATCGGTAAAATAGCGGTCATCTTCACTGACCACCACCGGTACTCGGGCCGTGACTGCGGGGGAAATGGCCTCAGGCCCGACGCCCCACTGCTTACTGGTGTAATTTACAAAAGCACGTTGATAGATATACTCGGCCAGTTTCTGTAACAACGGCTCTGGTTCCTGACGCAGCTGTAAAATAGGCACCCGGGCATCTTGACCGTAACGTGTCAGCAGTGCCTGCACCATAGCCTCTGCTTCGTCTGGCAAAAAGCTTTTGCGAATACTTGTCAAATTAAATGGGATCGGCAGCAACTGGCCATCAATCTGACTCAGCACCCGATGTTCATAGGGACGCCACTTCGTAAATTGTGACAGATAATCCCAAACTTGTTGTTTATCGGTGTGAAACAGATGCGGGCCATATCTGTGGATCAACACGCCAGCCGCGTCATATTCGTCATAGCAGTTGCCGCCAAGGTGATCTCGCTGCTCCAACACCAATACCCGCCAGCCGAGCTGACTTGCCATTCGCTCAGCCATCACGGCGCCAGACAAGCCTGCACCGACAACAATGGCATCATAGATCGGGTTATTCAAAGGCGCTGTCATAAGCTCAACTCAGTTTTGACCCGCTCAGGATCTTGTTGATATTGCCAGGCAAGCTGATGCCTCGCATCAAAGAAAAGTTGATCAACCGACGACTTCGCCAACATCTGTTGAAACAGCTCAAAGTTGTTTTGCTTTAAAAAGTACAAACTTGCGGCGAAATAAACATGGTTGACACCCAAAGTCACTACTTCAGGTGTCACATCAAACTGCTCGCCTAAACGGCAAGCCGCTGCAATTTCATCAGCCACCGTCAACCGGCGTGTACTACTTTGCGCAGTCTGGCCACCAAAACTCTGGGCATGCACTCGATAACGACCAAGTACTGTATCTATTCGGTCCATGGTGCCGCCTAAAAAACCCAGATTCATAATGTGCCAGGGGTAGTCGCAGATGATTTTACAGCCGTGCTTTAAGGCATCTTGTAAATGTGAATGGCGACGAAACATCACACTACTGGCCTGTAACACCGTACCGTATCGGATCAGATGGTTGATGTTTGCTTGCTGCGGAACATAAGAAAAATTGTAGTTATCACGGCTATAGAGTTGCAGCGTGGCGCCGGTTACGGTGTCGAACATGTCGGATTCATGATAAACCAGACTGCAGCCAAGATGCTGATCAAGGTAGTCCACCTGCTGCTGCAGCTTCCCCGGCAGCGCGACATCATCACCGTCCAGGTAAGCAATATAATCACCACTGGCTGCATCTAGTAACCGGGACATTGTGCCGACGAGCCCCAGGTTAGGATTATTATCCAACACCTTGAGACTCGGATAAGCGGACTCCAGATAAGCAAGCACCTGACGGGTATTATCCGGTGAGCAATCGTTACAAACCAAGACTTCAAAATCAAAGTTTGTCTGCTGCGCCAGCAAACTAAGCACACATTCATAGATGTATGGTGCAACTTTATAAGCTGGTATTATTACGCTCAATTTCATCGAGGATGCTCCCTACCATAAAAATATATAGACTTAATGATTCCACTTACATAAGCGCAGTTCACAGGCATCTAAACTATCTTTTTTACTTTTCGAACATAACCTTGACCGAAGTTGCATCAAGCGCCAAAGGATTTTCCAAATACAGTTGATTGGCTTCTGATAAATATTCTCGCCAAACCTGTAAAACTTTATTAAAGGTATCCAGAACTTGCGGCGTATCATCTCCAATGTTCGAAGCCAACTTAGTCAGAATGCCGGCATAATAGTTTGCACTGCCGTGATACAGGCAAAACGTCATATCGTAGTGCCTAGCCGCCCGACTCCGTATAAAATTCCATTGCTTTGCTATAAGATCATTTGCGGCGTCTTGGTCAGCAACATCCTCAGAGATCAAGGACTGCCACTCCTCTAAAGATTCAAGATATTGTTCAGGTTTAAAGTTATCAAATATAGATTTACCAGCCCCGATCAACGCCGGATAAAAACTATCGTTAATAAGTGCATATATTAGATCTGGCTCTTTTTTATTCGAGTCAGATAAAAGTATATTTTCAGGATGCAGAGGTGTCGCACCAGCAACCCGGACGCCATCACTACAGTTATATATCTCTATGGTGCGACCAGCGGTCTTAATTGCTTGCTCTAACAATTTTCGTGACACTTCAAATTCAGGTTTGGTGAACACTTGTGGTACAAAATTGCCTTGAGCAACAACTCCGCCACCATGCTGATTTTGATAATCATACACTTCAGTGCCATCTGGACGATAATATGCTGAAAATTTGGAATGATGATTATTGACGTCGTGATAGCCCAAATCAACGCCGTGTAAGTAGAAATACTTAAATCCCCATTTCAAGAAGTAATTTAAAACCAAATTTGTAACTGTTGGATAAGCATAAGAAAGCGTTGATATTTCATACCCCAGCTTTTTCAAGCCATTGTTGAAAACATATGTCGAAGCTTCGCCTTCTTTAAAGCAAAGTAAAACGTCTGAGAATAAAGACGCTGTATCAGGGTGAATGCCATTCACACTTAATAAATGTATTTTTTTCAAATACTCTTTATCATTTATCTGTGTTATCCAATCATAAGTGGCTCTATTTTGTTCAATTTCCGCATGAAAATCTGGCTGTATGCCATTGACAAACAGTGAACGCAAAGCTGTACCGCAACTAACTACAATCACTTGATCACGAAACTCTTTAATATAATCAATAGACTTGTCCAAGCTTGGCCCATTTCCAACAACAAAAACAGGCAAATCAAAAGCCATACTCTTGGTCACTTTCTGACGCATAAAACGGTAACCACTTTCTATTCCATGATAGGTGTGTGAAATACCATAATATGCATGATCAAAGAACTCACCAAGAGCGAGAACAACCCTAAGTTCCGAGCGTAAATCCCCTATAGACTTTTGCATACTTACATTATAGTAAGTGCTTAACATATAAGTATCTGCGACAGAATATGCGCCAATTTGGTAAAACTGAGACATTAAGTCTTGGAAATAATCACTACCATTCCCGCCAAGATTTAAATATATTCTTTTACCGGATTCGTCGGCACGTTTAAATATTTCAGCCCAATTCGTAACACTTAAACTTGCATAGAAAAAATCGGCGTTCGGCTCACAAATCATTAAATTATTAATTTCATGC
>JBBKWN010000072.1:0-16368 GCA_037968955.1 Rheinheimera sp.
GTTACTGAAATCTTCAACGCCATCCGTGAGCTTTGTCATCAGACCGAGCCAGCCGCCGGGCTTTAATAGCGTTAACCACAGCTGCCATTCATGTGCCGGTTGGTAAAAGTGTTCAATGACTTCAGTGGCGCAAATGAAATCGTATGGTCGCTGCAGTACTGCAGGCTCGTTCGCAAAATAGGGGTCAAAAATCGCCATCTGATGTCCGGCATCTGCCAACATCAACGATAACGTGGGTCCTGGCCCGCAACCAAAATCTAAGCCATTTAATGTCGTCGCAGCAAGACGTTGCAATAACGGTGTCGCGAGCTTATTTAAAAATGTCCGATAACGCTCATCCTGCGGGTTATTCTGATGTTGCTGATAAATACTCAATTCAGCTTCTGCATCCAGCAAAGCCGCTGCATCGGCAAAAATGAGCTGGCACTGCGAACAACGCCAGTACTGACGCCGACGGTCTTGACTATAGCGTTGACAATCTAGGGCCTGACATAACGGACAATCGTTCGAGGCGGCATCATGTTGCATAACAAAAATTTCCTGCTGATAGCAAATCCGCTACCAAAGCCCAGCGCTGGCGAAAGTGACGGACAAAAAACCGACCGGCATCATACCAGAGCCACTTTATCTTCACCGCCGATTTTGTTGCGTAAAGCTTTCTGATAGACTGAGCCCCGCCTTTTTCAGCGACAGAAGACCTGATGATGACTCTTGCTACTCAAGTTCTGGCGGTTAATGATGATCTGCCGATCCGTACCGATTTACCTGTTCACTCCGGCAAAGTCCGTAGTGTTTATTGGCTGACTGAAGCTGATAGCGCGCGCTTAATCCGCGAAAAAAATTACCCGGTTGCTGCCGACACACCGCTGGCTATTATGGTGATCAGTGACCGTATTTCTGCTTTTGATTGTATCTGGCATGGCGAAAATGGCCTCAATGGCGTACCGGGCAAAGGCGCTGCACTCAACGCCATTTCTAATCACTGGTTTGCCTTATTCAAACAGCATGGCTTGGCCGATAGTCACATTCTGGATATTCCCCATCCGCTGGTATGGATAGTGCAAAAAGCCCGCCCGGTAAAAATTGAAGCGATTGCCCGTCAATATATTACCGGCTCGATGTGGCGCGCTTACAGTAAAGGTGAACGCGAATTTTGTGGCATCACCTTGCCGGAAGGTCTACACAAAGATCAAAAGCTACCAGAAATCTTGATTACCCCGTCGACCAAAGGCATTCTGCGCGGCCTCGCTGGAGTGCCAGAAGCGGATGACGTCAACATCGCCCGAAGTGATATCGAACACCACAGCACAGCTTTTGGTTTTGAACAAACTGCTGACATTGCCCTATATGAGAAACTGCTCAAACAAGGTTTTAGCGTGATTAGTGACGCTTTAGCGGCCTTGGATCAAATGTTTGTCGATACCAAGTTCGAATTTGGGTATGTCAAAGGTGCGGATGGCATCGATAAATTAATCTACATGGATGAAGTCGGCACCCCAGACAGCTCTCGAATTTGGGATGGTGCGGCTTGGCGAAATGGCGAGATTGTCGAACAATCCAAAGAAGGGTTCCGCCAGTGGTTACTCAGCAACTTCCCAGATCCGGATATATTGCTCAATAAAGATCGGATGCCGGAACGCGAAGCCTTAGCCCGGAACAATCAATTACCGACCGCGGTGATGATGGATATTTCCCGCACCTATTTAGGCATTGCGGAAAAAGTGATTGGCCGGCGCATCGAATTATCAGCTAACCCTAAAGCTGAAATTATTGAGGTGTTAAAAACTCAGTATGGGTTGATTGCTTAACGCATCTCGCCGGTCATTGATTCGTTCTTTGGCCAAAATAACTGACGAAAAAGCCCACACTATTTGTGGGCTTTTTACGACATGGACATCTGCAATGGCAATAAAATCTATCAAATGCTCAAGCCTGCTTGGCCATCACACCTTTTATGGCTACATCGAAATACCACCGTCAATTTCGACTACACGACCGGTGAAAAAGTCATTTTCAAAAATATAGCGGGCGGTATGCGCAATTTCACTGGCTTCGCCTAAACGGCCAACCGGCTTCATTTTTTCTAACCGGTCACGCGCTTCTGGTTTCATCGCGTCGGTCATCGCAGTGCGAATAACACCAGGGGCAATAGCGCCAACCCGAATACCAAAACGTCCCAGCTCACGCGCCCAAGTGACTGTCATCGCTACCACACCGGCTTTGGACGCCGCATAGTTGGTTTGTCCCATATTCCCGGCACGTGCCACACTCGACATATTAATAATCACGCCTTGGCGGCCACGTTTGACCATTGACGCCGCAGCTTCACGGCCGCATAAAAACACACCGGTGAGGTTGACATCAATTACTGACTGGAACTGCTGCAGCGACATTTTGCTGAGTAGCTCACCGTCTTTAAACTTCAATAACAGTCCGTCACGTAAAATACCGGCATTGTTAATCAGACCATCAATCCCGTCAAAATCTGCATCAATCGCGCTAAAGGTATGTTCAACTTCGGCTTCATTCGCGACATTGGCGAGATAGGTCCGCACCGTCACCCCAGTTGCAGCAAGCTCAGTTTTAGCTGCAGCCAACTGCGCCTCGTTCATATCGATCAGCGCCAAATGTGCGCCTTGCGCGGCACACATCCGTGCCATTTCTAAGCCTAAGCCCTGTGCGCCACCCGTGACAACGATGTTTTTACCTTGCAAATTCATATCAAACCTTTTTCTTTAAATATATTCACTGTGCAGTATGGCAACCGTATTGTTTAATACAGACTTTGTTCAATACCCACTTTGTTCAATACCCACTGCCAGTGCTGGCGACAAATTATGGCCACTGTGGCAGAGTTTCGGCTATTTCTTGGAGAAGAAACGGAAAATACTGGAAAAATCCAGCTTGCCATTTCCCTGACGCTGATGCGTCACATACAAATTACGCGCTAAGGACCCCATCGGCGTTGCCGATTGACTCAGCTGGGCACATTCAGCAGCGAGCCCTAAATCTTTGGCCATTAAATCGACCATAAACCCGCCCTGATAGTCGTTACTTGAAGGGACGTTCGGCAGTACATCCGGGCAGGGATTGTAAAGCTCCAATGTCCAATTCCGACCTGAGCTTGTGAGCATAATCTCGGATAACACTTTGGCATCTAAACCATTGTCGATCCCGAGCTGCAACGCTTCACTGGTGCCCGCCATTAAAATCGATAACAGCATGTTATTGCAGATTTTCGCCACTTGACCTGCGCCAACGTCACCGGCATGAAATAGGTTTTTGCCCATCGCTTCAAGCACGGTTTTCGCCCGCTCAAAGTTGGCGGTTGAACCACCGACGATAAAGGTTAACGTGCCAGCCTTGGCCCCTCCAACCCCACCTGACACCGGCGCATCAACAAACGCAATACCTTTAGCTGCCAAGCCGGCGCCAACACTTCGTGCGGTGGCCGCATCAATGGTCGAACAATCCAGCACTAACGCATTTGCAGCAATCACCTCAGCCACACCCTGCTCACCCAGATAAAGTCCGGCAACATGCTTACCGGCCGGTAGCATCGAAATAATATACTCGGCACCGATCACAGCAGCTTTGGCCGATGCCGCAACCTCCACGCCTTGTGCTTGAACTTGCGCCAGTGCGACGGCCGATAAATCAAACGCCTGAACTTGATGCCCGGCTTTTTGCAGATTGATGGCCATTGGGCCACCCATATTTCCTAAACCAATAAAAGCAACAATTGCCATGTTGATCCCCATGTGATGTCAATGGCCGTCAACGGTCGAAGCTCTGTTCGCTGCTGACGGCATGAATATTCAGTATGTTCAATGTTAAGCGCTGGCGTGAGGCAATCCGCTTCAGTTAGTGCACAAGGCCAAGTTCTCGCAGCGGATGCGCTTCAACCGGCCACGGCGAGCGGAATAATTCCTCAATCACCGACTCAGGCACTGCTGCGACCGTTGGATACAACCATTTAGGTTGCTGGTCTTTATCAATCAGCAGCGCCCGCACGCCTTCGGTAAATTCACCCAATTTGCCACACTGCACACTTAAACCAAGTTCAAGCCGGAAGCTGTCCGCCAGAATTTTTGACTGCCCTAATTGTAACAACCGATAGACAATATGAGCGGTCACCGGGCTACCATATCGCAATGACGCTTTGGCCTTACTCAGCCAGCTATCCTCGTTCGGCATCTCCAAAATAGCTTGCATCACGCTGGCTAAATCTGGATTTTGCGCCAACGCCGCAATTTCACTCTGATGCAAACGGATTTGACTCGCCGGCTGTTGATTGCGCGATAATTCTTCTAAATGCAGTAACTCGTCAGACAGTTTTTGATGGTTTAAGGTGACGGTATTGCCCCAACGAATTGATTTTAATTTTTCGATCACCAGCGATTTTTTGTCATGTGGCAGAAAGTGATCGGCTAAATCAATCAGTTTCGCGTCGGCGGCATTAATAGACGCGCCAGTTAACCCCAAAAATAAACCACAACCCGCCGGCATCCGATTTAAAAACCAGCTACCACCGACATCGGGATAGAGGCCAATCGCCATTTCTGGCATCGCAATACGCGAAGTACCGGTCACCACCCGATGTGACGCGCCAGCCATTAAGCCAAGCCCGCCGCCCATCACAATGCCGTTGCCCCAAACCAGTACCGGTTTATCGAAGGTATGAATGAGGTAGTCGAGGCTATATTCTTTGGTGAAAAAATCTTGTACATAGTGCTGAAAAGTCGCTGGATGCTGTTGCATATTGTGATACAAGTCACGAATGTCCCCGCCAGCACAAAAAGCTTTATCGCCGGCGCCCTGCAATAACACCATCACAATTTGTGGATCATCTTTCCACAGCTGCAATTGTGGTAGCAACAATTCGACCATCGGTAAACTGAGCGCATTGAGCGATTTTTCACTGTTCAGTGTTGCCACACCCAGCAATTTACCATTATCAGCAGCAATCGTTTCAAACAATACCACTGCCGGCGCCGTTCCTTGCGTTGGTTCGCTCATCAGCCATTCACCCAGTTTGCTTTGCGTTTTTGTAGGAAAGCAGCCACCCCTTCCACCTGATCTTTAGTATCGAACAAACCGACAAATAATTCTCGCTCCAACGGTAATGCGCTGGAAATGCTGCCAGTCCGACCTTGTTGGATCAATTTTTTACACGACGCGACCGCAGGTGGGCTTTGGTCTGCCACTTTCTCGGCCAGCAATAATGCATTTTCTAGCGCCTGACCTGTAGGCACCACTTCTTCGACCAAGCCGATTTGCAGCGCTTTGGCCGCACCAAGTCGCTCACCACATAAAATCATGCGTTTCGCCCAGCCTTCGCCGACCAGCCAGGCAAGGTTTTGGGTGCCACCGGCGCAAGGTAACAATCCGACTTTCGCTTCCGGTAATGCCAGTTGTGCATGCTCTTCAGCGATACGGATGTCGCAAGCAAGGGCAACTTCTAACCCTCCCCCCATGGCATAGCCATTAATTGCGGCAATCGAAACCCCACGAAAGGCCGATAATGTTTCAAAAGCCTCGCCAAAAATACGCGACATGTCCGACGCTACCGTTTTATCGCCGCTGGCAAATAAATTTAAATCAGCACCTGCCGAGAAAAACTTTTGGCCTTCGCCGGTAATAACCAACGCATAAATATTTTTGTCCTGCTCCAGCGATTTGACCGCATCACGCAATTGGCTCAGAGTTTCGCGAGTCCAAGTATTTGCTGGTGGATTGCTAATAGTAATAAGCGCGGTATGACCACGCTTTTCCAACTTCAATTGAGACATACTAAATCCTTATTCATCGTTGCAAAATGACAACGGTCAACTGGCATTGAGACCACGATCAGCGAAGGAAGCTGTTGGAAATATGCCCATCGCATTTTTGGGGTCAATTGTTCACTTCACTTCACTTCACTTCACTTCAGGCGCTGAATACAACGCGGTTAAACAGATACTTAATTGAAGTACCGTTAAAATGGTTGCTTATAAAATATCGCTCGCCGCACTGTCGAGTAAACGACGGCCGATAATCAAGCGCATAATTTCATTGGTGCCTTCCAAAATTTGGTGTACCCGCACATCACGGAAATGCCGCTCCAGCGGATATTCTTTGATATAACCATACCCACCATGAATTTGTAGCGCCTGATCGCACACTTGAAAACCGACATCGGTGGCAAATCTTTTTGCCATCGCACAATAGGCGGTTTTCTCAGCATCATCTTGGTCGAGTTTAAAAGCTGCTAAGCGCACTAACTGTCGGGCTGCCACCAATTCTGTCGCCATATCGGCCAGTTTAAATTGCAAGGCTTGAAAAGCCGCCAGCGGTTTGCCAAATTGCTCACGCTCTAACATATAGTTACGGGCGGTATTGAGCGCTTGTTGCGCGGTACCAATCGAACAGGTGGCAATATTAATCCGGCCGCCGTCTAAGCCTTTCATAGCGAAAGTAAAACCTTCCCCTTCCTGACCTAACAAGCACTGCGCTGGAATACGCACATTGTCAAACGTGATCAATCGGGTCGGCTGGGCATTCCAACCCATTTTCTCTTCCGCTTTGCCGTAAATAACGCCTGCTGCATCTGCCGGCACTACAAAAGCAGAAATGCCTTTTGCCCCGGCTTCACCAGTACGCGCCATGACGACTAATACTTCAGTAGCGCCTGCGCCAGAAATAAACATTTTTGAGCCATTGATGACATAACTGTCACCGTCTTTTTTGGCGCTGGTGCGCAGTGACGCCGCATCAGAGCCTGAGCCCGGCTCCGTTAAGCAATAAGACGCTAGTTTTTCACCCGTGACTAACGCTGGGCACCATTCATTTTTGGTCGTTTCAGTGCCCCAAGTCGCAATCATCCAAGTAGCCATATTGTGAATGGTCAACATGGCGGTAGTGGCAGTACAGCCCATGGCTAGCTGTTCGAAAATAATCGAAGAATCAAGTCGCGATAAACCAAGGCCACCGGCATCTTCCGGGGTGTATAACGAGCAAAAGCCCAACTCACCGGCTTTTTGCAGGACATCTTTTGGGAAATGGTGGGTGCGATCCCACTCAGCGGCAAAAGGCGCTAATTCAGTTTCAGCGAACTGACGGGCGGTATCGGCAAAAGCTTTTTGATCTTCGGTTAAATTGAAATTCATTGGGTTACCTTTCGTTCTACATTCTGGGTGTTCCTGGGCCCGACACACTGACTGCAACCTGGACTTAACACGCTCGCCCGTTCGGCGGTCCCCGCCTCACTTTTGATTGCTCGCTTAGTTAAGTCCAAATTACTGCCAGCTCAAAGCATGGCCCGCACGATTAACCTACTAATTACCGTAAATTAATTAACGCAAATTAATCGACATATTTGGCCCAGTGGCCGCCATATCATCTTCAAACCAGCGGGCAGTAATGGTTTTAGTTTCAGTGTAAAACCGTACCGCTTGTTTACCATACGCATGCTGATCGCCGTAGAAAGAACCTTTCCAGCCCGTAAATGAGAAAAATGGCAGTGGCACCGGAATTGGAATATTAATGCCGACCTGACCCACTTCGACTTCATGCTGATACTTACGCGCGGCGTGACCACTGGCGGTAAAAATTGCGGTACCGTTGCCAAATGGGCTAGCGTTGACCAGCGCAATGGCTTCATCCAGCGAATTCACCGTCATAGTGTTCAGCACCGGACCAAAAATTTCTTCTTTATAAATGGCCATCTCGGTGGTGACGTTTGAGAACACCGTTGGGCCCACCCAGTTGCCGTTCGGGTAACCGTCGACCACGACGGTCGAGCCATCCAGTAGACAAGTGGCGCCTTCTTTTTTACCTTGATCAATCAGCGACAATACCCGAGCACGGGCTTGTGGGCTGATTTGTGGGCCGTAAGCGGCATTAGGATCGGTATACACACCAGGACGTACTTTGCCGATAGCAGCAGCCACATCGGGGATCCACTCCGCTGCAGCGCCAACAAACACCGCCACCGAAATAGCCATGCAGCGTTGACCCGCAGCGCCAACGGAAGCGCCAACCAAGGCATTGACCACCTGATTTTTATTGGCGTCCGGCATAATCACCATATGATTTTTTGCACCAGCAAAAGCTTGTACGCGTTTTAAATTGTCAGTGCCGGTTTTGTAAATGTACTGACCGACATTGACCGAGCCAACAAACGAGATGGCTTTGATATCTTTGTGATGCAGTAGTACATCGACTTGTTCTTTATTGCCATGAACCACCTGTAATACGCCTTTAGGTGCGCCGGCTTGAGCGAACAGCTCGGCAATCCGGTTCACTGTCATCGGATCTTGTTCAGAAGGTTTTAATACGAAAGTGTTACCGCAGGCGATCGCCATTGGGAACATCCAGAGTGGGATCATGGCTGGAAAATTAAACGGCGTAATACCGGCGCAAACGCCTAGTGGCTGAATGTAACTGTAGGTATCAATGCTACGGGCGACGTTTTCAACTGTCTCCCCCATCATCAACGATGGAATATTGGCAGCCTGCTCCACCACTTCAATGCCACGCCAAACATCACCCTTCGCATCTTCCACCGTTTTGCCAAGCTCACGGCAAATAATATCGGCGATATCGGCCTGATGTTCTTTTAATAAAGCGGCAAAACGCATCATTAAACGCGCACGTTCCGATACCGGCGTTTCTTTCCAAGTTAAAAAGGCTTCCTTGGCTGAACTGATCGCATGTTCCATTTCGTCCATCGTCGTGCATGGCACCTGTGCAATCACTTCCTGCGTGGCAGGGTTAGTCACTGGGATGAATTTTTCACTTTTTGAGTGAACAAATTCGCCGTTGATAAACAGCTGAACCTGAGTCGTCATATCTTTTTCCCCGTTGGGTACCGCCACCTTCTGAGCGTTGGTACCAATTATTAACTGAAGCTGTTGATTTGATTGTTAATCTGTTTGCTAAGCTATTTGCTGATCTGTTTCGAGATTATTTGTTATATCAGAGCCCAACTTTGCCAACAGTATTGGCAAAGCCGAGCCTAAAAATCAGTTAAACCACTTCCACTGCTAATGCGACCGCTTCACCGCCACCAATACATAAAGAGGCAATACCGCGCTTCAGACCGCGGGCTTTCAGTGCATGGATTAAGGTCACCAGAATACGAGCACCTGAGGCGCCGATAGGATGGCCCAAAGCACAAGCGCCGCCATTGACGTTGACCTTGGCTTCGTCGAGACCCATTTCTTTCACTGCGAGCATGGTGACCATGGCAAACGCTTCGTTTATTTCCCATAAATCAACGTCGTTTTTACCCCAGCCTAAGGTTGCCAGCAGCTTGGTCATGGCGCCTACTGGCGCCACAGTAAACAGCGCCGGTTCGATTGAGTTTGTGGTATAACCAACAACCCGCGCCAATGGTGCTGCACCTTGGGCAATAGCATCAGCTTCGCGCATCAGCACCAGTGCGGCAGCACCGTCTGAAATTGAACTGGAATTGGCGGCAGTAATAGTGCCATCTTTAGCAAATGCTGGGCGTAGCGTCGGAATTTTATCAACTTTGGCATTGCCCGGCTGCTCGTCAATGGCAAAGACCACTTCACCTTTGCGGCTTTGAATCGTCACGGCAGCAATTTCAGCAACAAAAGCGCCACTGCTAATTGCACTCTGGGCGCGGGTCAAAGATTGCACGGCAAAACGGTCCATGTCTTCACGACTGAAACCTTGCTCGTTGGCGGTCACTTGGGCAAAACAACCCATGGCCTTGCCATCATAAGCGTTTTCCAGACCGTCCAGCATCATGTGGTCTTTTACTTCAGCATGACCCATTCGCAAGCCTGTGCGCGCTTTAGGCAGAATATAAGGTGCATTGGACATCGACTCCATGCCACCCGCGACCACAACATCAGCACTGCCGGCTTTGAGTAAGTCAGACGCCAGCATCACTGCTTTTAAACCTGAACCACAGACTTTATTAATGGTGGTCGCACCGGCGGATAACGGCAGCCCTGCTTTAATCATGGCCTGACGCGCCGGAGCCTGACCTAAACCGGCCGGCAACACACAGCCCATAATCACTTCATTGATGGTAGCCAAAGCTAAACCCGACTGCGCGACTGCTGCACGAATTGCCGTGGCACCTAATTCGGTGGCAGTTACTTCGGCCAAACCGCCGATAAAACCGCCCATAGCGGTACGTTTTGCGGCGACGATGACGATTGGATTTTGTTCAGCCATGGTGTCTGGTACTCCGGAAATTCAACTGATGTGATAAGGAAAAACGATCGCATTGGATCAAGTTGCACAAGAGCCTACACCAAATTTACGTTTACGCCAACGTCAACCGACCAGCACTTTGGTGTTAAGGCGTTCAAGCAACCTCGTTGCTGTCTGCAATGACACACAGCCTCTGGCATCTAATCTTTACAAGTAACCTAGGTTCACTAGAAATTCAGACAAAACCAGCCAAAAGCTACTAACAAATATGGTGCTAGTTGGTTGAATATCATCTAGTATTTTTTAGTTCAGCGTTTTATATAAAACAAACCCTCCGTAAACCAACAGCTTCGCCGGCGATGCTCAGTAATGCCGTTCCAGCCAGCCCGTAAGTCCGAACTCAGGTTGGCATCAGCTTTACCTTTACGTAAACTTCACTTATAGTTGTTGGCGATTTTGACCTTCGCCTGACAGAACCTAAAGTGGCCGCACAGTGATAGATAAAGTGATCGATAAAGACGACAAAACTTATAGCATCAGCGAACTTGCCAAAGAGTTCGATATTACCACTCGTAGTATTCGTTTTTACGAAGACCAAGGGTTATTAACACCCTTGCGTCAGGGCCAAACCCGTATTTACAGTAAAAGAGACCGAGTGCGGCTAAAACTTATTTTGCGCGGCAAACGCTTGGGTTTTAGTCTGTCAGAAACCGGTCAGTTATTCGAATTATATGACGCCGATAAATCCAGCGTCACTCAGCTGACTATTATGCTCAAACTGATTGAACATAAAAAAGTCGAACTGCATCAGCAAATGGACGACATCAAAGTAGTGCTGATGGAATTGGTCACCGTAGAAAAACGTTGTCGCGAAACGTTAAAAGAAGCCAAAACATCAGAAACCATACCCAAAATTATGGAAGATGCGGGTAGGCGACAAGAGAGTAAGACCCCAGGAGCATAGTTTTGCTATGTGACTGGGTCGGACTGGCGATCCAGCGAACGAACGAAGGCAACAACCCCGCATCTTCAAGGATGACGGGTATAACTAATTTATCCGCAAATGGGGAACTTTCATGATTAGCAGCTATAAATCGCTTAACTTTGATCTCGGCGAAACCGTCGACATGATCCGCGAACAGGTGAACAGTTTCGCCCGTGAAGAAATTGCCCCACGCGCCGCGCAAATTGACCACGACAACGAATTCCCAAATGAGTTATGGCGCAAATTTGGCGACTTAGGCTTATTAGGCGTCACGGTTGATGAAAAATACGGTGGCTCAGGTTTAGGTTACTTGGAACACGTGGTGGCGATGGAAGAAATCAGCCGCGCTTCTGCCTCTGTCGCTTTGTCTTACGGCGCCCATTCTAACCTTTGTGTGAATCAGATTTTCCGCAACGGTAACGAAGCGCAAAAAATGAAATATCTGCCAAAACTGTGTTCTGGCGAGCACATCGGTGCTTTGGCCATGTCAGAGCCAAACGCCGGTTCAGATGTGATTTCAATGAAACTTCGCGCCGAAAAACAAGGCGATCGTTACATCCTTAACGGCAATAAAATGTGGATCACCAATGGTCCAGACGCCCACACTTATGTCATTTATGCCAAAACCGACATTCATGCGGGCTCTAAAGGCATTACCGCTTTTATCGTTGAACGGGGTTTTAAAGGTTTTTCTCAAGCGCAAAAGCTCGACAAATTGGGCATGCGTGGTTCGAACACTTGTGAGCTGGTGTTTGAAGATTGTGAAGTGCCGGAAGAAAACGTATTGAACGCTGTCGGTTCTGGCGCTCGGGTGCTGATGTCAGGCTTAGATTATGAACGTTTAGTGCTGGCCGGCGGCCCACTTGGCATCATGCAAGCCTGTATGGATATCGTTGTTCCTTACGTGCATGACCGTAAACAGTTTGGTCAGGCGATTGGTGAGTTCCAATTGGTACAAGGCAAATTAGCCGATATGTACACCCAAATGAATGCGGCCAAAGCTTACACCTACACCGTGGCCAAAGCTTGTGATCGTGGTGAAACGACCCGCAAAGACGCGGCGGCGGTCATTTTATACACCGCAGAACTGGCCACCAAAATGGCACTGGATGCCATTCAGTTACTCGGTGGCAACGGTTATATCAATGAATACCCAACCGGGCGGTTATTGCGCGATGCTAAGCTTTATGAGATTGGCGCCGGTACCTCCGAAATTCGTCGGATGCTGATTGGCCGAGAACTGTTTAACGAGTCGAATTGATATTGCCCGGCAATTTTTTGTAAAGGGGATTGCCGCCTACAAAACGCCGACACGCCCATCAACCCATCCCTGGGGGGCTCGATTCGCAGCATCCATGCTGCTCAACGGTCGGCTTTTTTGTAGACAACATCCCCTGCTACATTTGCTGCAGTTCATCGTACTTTCATTCGACTCTGGGGCTGCGCCCCTGCTTCGTCGCAGTAAAGCAAAAAGCGCAAGCACCAGCGAGAAGCGCGACTTCTAATTTTTTCTATACCCAAAATCATTATAGATGCGGGTAGGCGGCAACTGAGCGAGTCCTCAGGAACATAGTTGTCTATGTGACTGAGGTGAGTGATGGCAGACAACAACCCCGCATCTTCAAGGATGACGGGTATAAAGGTGACTTAAGTGACCAGATTAACCAGTAAAGTAAATCCCAGAAGTGCGGAATTTTTGCAAAACGCGCAAGCGATGCAAGCGGTGGTGGATGATCTGCATGCCAAGGTGCAGCAGATTAAACTCGGTGGCGGTGAAGCGCTGATAGCCCGCCATACCTCGCGTGGTAAATTGTTTGTGCGCGACCGGATTCAGAAACTGTTAGATCCTGGTTCACCCTTTTTAGAAATCGCCCAATTTGCCGCCTGGCAATGTTATGACGATTATGTGCCAGCCGCGGGTGTCGTCGCCGGTATTGGCCGGGTCAGCGGTGTTGAGTGCATGATTGTCGGCAATGATGCCACCGTCAAAGGTGGCACTTATTACCCACTGACGGTAAAGAAGCATTTACGGGCACAAGAAATTGCCGAACGCTGCCAACTGCCTTGTATTTATTTGGTTGACTCAGGTGGCGCCAACTTACCGCGTCAAGATGACGTGTTCCCGGATAAACTACATTTTGGCCGGATTTTCTTTAATCAGGCGAATATGTCTGCCAAAGGCATTCCACAAATCGCAGTAGTGATGGGTTTATGTACTGCCGGCGGTGCTTATGTACCGGCGATGGCCGATGAGTCGATTATCGTCAAAGAACAAGGCACCATTTTCTTAGCCGGACCGCCGCTGGTGAAAGCCGCAACAGGCGAAGAAGTGTCGGCCGAAGATTTAGGCGGTGCCGATGTGCATTGCCGCATTTCTGGGGTGGCTGATCACTACGCGCAAAATGATGAACATGCGCTGCAACTTGCTCGCAATAGTATTTCTCGCCTCAATCGAGTGTCACCGCAACTTCGTGACGTCACACCTTCACAAGAGCCGTTATTTGATGCCAAAGAGTTGTACGGCATTGTAGGAACCGACCTTAAAAAGCCATTTGATGTGCGCGAAGTGATAGCGCGGATTGTCGATGGCTCAGATTTTGATGAATTTAAACAGTTATATGGCGCGACTTTAGTCTGTGGTTTTGCGCGCATCTTCGGCAATCCGGTGGGCATTGTTGCCAATAATGGGATTTTATTCTCGGAATCTGCGCAAAAAGGGGCCCATTTTATTGAGCTCTGTTGTCAGCGTAAAATTCCGTTGCTGTTTTTGCAAAATATCACCGGTTTTATGGTTGGCCAGAAATATGAAGCCGAAGGCATCGCTAAGCACGGCGCGAAAATGGTAACGGCGGTGTCTTGCGCCAAAGTGCCGAAATTTACGGTGCTCATTGGTGGCTCTTATGGCGCCGGCAACTACGGCATGTGCGGCCGCGCATACGATCCAACGATGATGTGGATGTGGCCCAATGCGCGTATTTCGGTGATGGGCGGCGAGCAAGCCGCGGGCGTGATGGCACAGGTCACCAAAGACGGTTTAGCGCGTAAAGGCGAAACTTTGTCGGCGGATGCGGAAGCGGCACTGAAAAAACCAATTGTCGAGCAGTACGAGCAACAAGGTCACCCATATTACGCTTCAGGTCGGTTGTGGGACGACGGCATTATTGATCCGGCGCAAACGCGGATGGTGGTTGGTTTAGCACTGGCAGCGTCTCTGAATGCGCCGATTGAAGAGACACGCTTTGGCGTGTTCCGGATGTAACGGAGATATTGCCATGGAAAACAAAGCCTTGACCTATTCCTACATTACCACCGCGCTTGATGAGCGTGGCGTGGCGCAGTTAGTGCTCAATCGCCCGGAAGTGCATAATGCTTTTGACGACATCATGATCGGCGAAATCATTCAGGCGTTAGATGACTTTGCCAACGACAACCGCGTGCGGGTCTTGCTGCTGCGTTCAAACGGCACCAACTTTAGTGCCGGCGCCGATTTAGGCTGGATGCGCTCAATGGACGATAAAAACTATGATGAGAACCTTGCTGATGCCGGTCAGCTTGCCAAGCTGATGCAAAAGCTCGACAACTTCCCTGCCCCGACCATTGCCGTGGTGCAAGGCGCCGCTTTTGGCGGCGCCGTCGGTTTAGTCGCTTGTTGTGACATCGCCATCGCCACTGAAAAAGCGAGCTTTTGTTTAAGTGAAGTGAAAATTGGCTTAATTCCGGCGGTGATTAGCCCTTACGTGGTGCGCGCCATCGGCGAGCGAGCCAGCCGCCGTTATTTCTTAACTGCCGAACGATTTTTTGCCAGCGAAGCTTTGCATTTGGGTTTATTACATCAAGTCGTCAGCGTCGATGAATTACATGCGGTGTCGGATGCGATGATCCTGACCTTACTGGCGAACAGTCCGGCTGCAGTTAAAGCCGCCAAAGCACTGATTTTCACCGTCGCCAATCAACCGACCACCCAAGCGCTAATTGACGAAACCAGTCAACGCATTGCGGCCATTCGGGTCTCTGCAGAAGGTCAAGAAGGGTTATCCGCCTTTTTGCAAAAACGCACACCGGCATGGCAGCGCATGCCAGACGACATCTCATTAAAAGGACAGGCTTAACTATGTTTCATAAAATTCTGATCGCAAATCGCGGCGAAATTGCCTGTCGCGTGATTAAAACCGCTCATCAGCTCGGTATTCGTTGTGTGGCGGTGTATTCCGAAGCCGATGCCAACGCCCGTCACGTGCAAATGGCTGACGAAGCTTATTTGTTAGGCCCAGCGCCAAGTAAAGAATCCTATTTACGGGCGGATAAAATTCTGGAAATTGCCAAGCTCTCTGGTGCTGAAGCCGTGCATCCTGGTTATGGTTTTTTATCCGAAAATGAAGAATTTGCCCAAGCTTGCGCCAATGCCGGCGTAGTGTTTATTGGTCCGCCGGTGCCCGCCATCGCTGCGATGGGCAGCAAAAGCGCCGCTAAAGACATTATGAGCAAAGCTGGTGTACCGCTGGTGCCTGGTTATCATGGTGACAATCAAGACGAAGCCTTTTTAGCTGTTGAAGCCGATAAAGTCGGTTATCCGCTGCTGCTCAAAGCCGCTTATGGCGGTGGTGGCAAAGGCATGAAAGTCGTTTGGCAAAAATCCGAGTTTATTGAGCAACTGCACAGCGCCAAACGCGAAGCGTTAAACGGTTTTGGCAACGATAAAATTCTGATGGAACGTTATCTGACCAAACCCCGCCACGTTGAAATTCAGGTATTTGCCGACAATTTTGGCAATGCGGTTTATTTGCATGAGCGCGATTGCTCTATCCAGCGTCGCCACCAAAAAGTGATTGAAGAAGCACCGGCACCAAACTTTTCGCCGGCGCAGCGTCAAGCGATGGGCGACGCTGCGGTCAAAGCGGCACAGGCCATCGGTTATGCCGGGGCCGGCACCGTCGAATTTCTGTTTGACGAAGATGGTTCGTTCTATTTTATGGAAATGAATACCCGGCTGCAGGTCGAGCATCCAGTGACTGAAATGATCACAGGTCAGGATTTAGTCAAATGGCAGTTGTTGGTCGCGAGCGGTCAGCCGCTGCCATTGACGCAAGATGAAATCCCATTGGACGGCCATGCGATTGAAGTGCGGGTCTATGCTGAAGATCCAGACAATAATTTCTTGCCAGCGACCGGAAAACTGACTTATTTACGCCAGCCCGATGCCAATCGTCATG
>JBBKWN010000073.1:0-8453 GCA_037968955.1 Rheinheimera sp.
ACATGATGACTTACACTTTTTAAAAGAGCAGAAATCATTTATTTGGGCGTCCGAGCGAAACGGCTTTAAACATTTATATCTTTATGATTTAGATGGTAAATTGCAAAGGCCACTGACCAGTGGTGACTGGGTGGTGAATCAATTGCACTCAGTTGATGAAAAAAATGGCCTCGTTTATTTCACGGGACGCAAAGACACCCCCTTAGAAGCCCATTTATATCAGCTGGCCCTCGCTGATGGCAGTACCAAGCGGTTGACTGCAGCTGACAGCAGCCACTCGGTGGTTGTTGCCAAAGATGGCAGTGGTTTTCTGGATACATTTTCCAGCGTCAACCAGCTACCGCAAGTGCATCTGAAAAGCCGCACTGGAGACACCATCGAAATTCTTTCTAGCAACCAATTAAATGCTGAACATCCATTAACCCATTACTGGCCGGAATTGGTGAAGCCACGATTTGGCACCATCAGCGCTAAAGATGGGCAAACCTTGCATTATCGGGTGTTTGAACCGGCAAAACTTGATCCAAGCCAGAAGTATCCGGTGATTGTCAGTGTCTATGGCGGCCCGGGCGCGCAGCGTGTTACCAATAGCTGGAGCCAAAAAGACTTATATTTCCAATACATGGTACAACGCGGCTACATTATTTTTCAGTTGGATAACCGCGGCTCGGAGAATCGAGGTAAAAAGTTTGAAGATCCGATTTATAAAAAATTGGGTGTTGTTGAAGTGGAAGACCAAGTGACCGGCGTGGAATACCTGCGTACTTTACCTTATGTCGACGCGAAACGGATTGGCGTTTATGGTCATAGCTACGGCGGTTATATGGCTATTATGACTATGTTTAAAGCGGGTGATTATTTTAGTGCGGGTGTGTCTGGTGCGCCTGTCACCGATTGGACTTTGTATGATACCCACTATACCGAGCGCTATCTTGCTGATCCGACCGCCAATGCGCAGGGGTATACCGAGAGTTCAGTATTTCCTTATGCCGCGGGCTTAAAAGGCTCGTTACTCATTTATCATGGCATGGCCGACGACAATGTTTTATTCGCTAACAGCACCAAGTTGTTCTCCCAATTGCAGCAAAGTGGCAAAGCTTTTGAAATGATGACCTACCCGGGTAGCAAACATGCGATGTTTGGTCAGCAAGTGCAAACCCATTTACACCGCACCATTACCGCATTTTTTGATCGCGAACTACGGGATAAAAAACTCTAAGCGTTGCAGTGTCACGGCACTGTCATTACATTTGTATTGACCGGCTATTGCCATATGATCGGCCAGTCATAGCAAAGAAGGCCAGCATTTTTCTGGCCTTCTTTTTAGGTAAAAAAGTGATCAATGATGGTTCGCAGTTCACTTTGAGCCGCCGCGCCGTTGCTAACAAAGGCTTTGTGTTGCTAAACGGTATTCGGGCAAGGTTCACCACGAGCTAACATCATTAGATTGTCAGAGGTGATCCGGCTTATTTGCTCCATCGCTTCGGTGGTAAAAAATGCTTGGTGACCGGTGATCAGCACATTGGGGAAAGTAAGCAAGCGTTGAAATACTTCATCAGCGATAATTTGATCGGATAAATCTTTAAAAAATAAATCGGCTTCCTGCTCATAAACGTCAAGCCCTAAATAACCAATTTTCGTCGACTTTAGCGCATTAATCACCGCTTTGGTGTCGACCAGTGCGCCGCGGCTAGTGTTGATCAGCATCACACCATCTTTCATTTGCGCCAAGCTTTGTGCGTTGATTAAATGCAAGCTATCGGGCGTTAGCGGGCAATACAAACTGATAATATCAGCCTTCGGGTACAGTTGATCAAGGCTGACATATTGCACACCAAGGCTGACTAATTCTGGATTCAGTACCGGATCAACACACAGCACTTTGCAACCAAAACCCAACAGAATTTTCACCGCCGCCGAGCCAATACGGCCTGTACCAATAATACCGACGGTTTTCTCATGTAAATTAAAACCCAACAGACCGTTTAAATCAAAATTGTTGTCGCGGGTGCGGTTATACGCTTTATGAAATTTCCGGTTCAAACACAACATTAAACCGACGCTGTGTTCAGCCACCGCTTGCGGTGAATAGGCGGGCACCCGCACCACGGTCAACCCCAACTTGTTTGCCGTGGCAACATCGACATTATTAAAACCAGCGCAGCGCAGCGCAATAAACCGCACACCAAGTTCTTTGAGCTGCGCAAGCACCGGCGCGTCAAGCGTATCGTTGACAAACACACAGACTGCGTCAAAGCCGGCAGCGCCATGCGCTGTGACGATGTCCAGTTTTTGGCTGAGGAATGTCCAGTCGATTGCTGGATCACTCCATTGCTTTATCGCACGCTCGTCATATTTTTGCGTGCTAAATACACAAACTTTCATTGTGGTCTCCGTCTAAAGATTGGCTTAGCGAAGGTAATTTTTTCTATGACAAGCATAAGCCATCCACTACAAAATGGTCTGTGCTGGATCAAACGTTTGGCCTATTTAGATGAATGAACCCGTGAGTAGATAGGATTATTTGGCGAGTTCTTCTTCAATCGCCTGTGCAAACTGGCTAGGTTTGGTTCGCGGGGCGTAACGTTTCACCACCACACCATCTTTGTTCACTAGGAATTTGGTGAAATTCCATTTGATGGCGCGGGTTTTTAACACACCACGTGCGTGGTCTTTCAGATATTCAAACAGCGGTTCAGCTTCAGGTCCATTCACTTGAGTTTTTGCCATGACATTAAAGGTCACACCAAAATTCAGCTGACAAAACTGTGCAATATCCTGATCCGTGCCCGGTTCTTGGCCGCCAAATTGATTACATGGAAATGCCAAAACTTCTAACCCTAGGCTCTGATAGTGTTGATGCAATTGCTCCAACTCTTGATACTGAGGGGTAAATCCGCATTGGCTGGCCGTATTGACGATCAGCAATACTTTGCCTTGATACTGGCTTAAATCAACGGTCTTGCCGTCAGTCGTTTTGACCTTAAAATGATGCACATTTGCCATAATTATTCCTTTATTTGCCGTTACATATCGCTGCTTACGGCTATTTTGCTATTTGTAGCATAACTTTGTAATCTAACCCGCAGTGTTTCACAAAATTAAGACAATTGTATGGCAACTGATTTAGCAACAATAAAAGTGGCATTTATTGGCCTCGGTGTGATGGGCTTTCCGATGGCTGGGCACCTACAACAAAAAGGTTTGCAGGTTTGTGTCTATAACCGTACCAGCGCCAAAGCGGTGCAATGGGTGCAACAATACGGCGGGCAACAGGCCGCAACACCAGCCGCCGCGGCCAAAGATGCCGATTTGGTGATGGTTTGTGTTGGCAATGATCAGGACGTACGTTCAGTCGTCTATGGCGACGATGGTGTGCTAAGCACGATGAAAGTGGGAGCCGTGCTGATGGACCACACCACCGCTTCGGCTGATTTAGCCCGGGAACTTGCCGCAGCCTGTGCGGCGCAGCAGCTTGGTTTTTTGGATGCGCCGGTGTCGGGTGGACAAGTAGGGGCGCAAAATGGTTTGTTGACGGTGATGCTTGGCGGACAACAAACTGATTTTGTGAAAGCAGAAGCTGTATTGCGTTGTTATGCCCGCAGTTATCAATTGTTAGGTGCTGCAGGTGCCGGGCAACTGGCAAAAATGGTCAATCAGATATGCATTGCCGGCGTGGTGCAAGGGCTGGCAGAAGCGCTACATTTTGCCAATCAAGCCGGATTAGACGCGAAAGCCGTGCTGGCGGTGATCTCCAAGGGCGCAGCACAGTCTTGGCAAATGGAAAACCGTGGTACCACGATGGTAGACGGTCAGTTTGAGTTTGGTTTTGCGGTCGATTGGATGCGAAAAGACTTAGGCATGACGTTGGATGAAGCGCGTCGCAATGGCGCTCAGTTGCCATTGACCGCATTGGTTGATCAGTTTTATGCCCAATTACAGGCGCAGGGCGATGGCCGGCTGGACACATCGAGTTTAATTAAACGTTTTCAGTAAGCGGTCACAACTGACAACGAGCATGGCAGCTGCACTTTTAGCTGTTCGGTTGTTATGCTTCACATCAATACCGGCTACCCCCTTGATCAGTACCGCAGTTTACAATGCGAGTCGTTGCGCCTGCGGTGGTGATTTTAGGCATTGTGCGCGCTACGAGGCGGCTACGGGATTTGCCGTTAGGTGCAAAGCTACTGTGGTCAAATAAACCCCCAAATCAGTCGAGCACCTAAAGTCACTTGCACGTTTGCTCGTTCTAGCTTGCCAGCACATTTACCCAAATAAGTGGATTGCCGATGCCAAGGTCGGTGATCACCGGCGGTTTTTAAGCGAGTGACCTGAGTGCAATCCAATGATGCATAACATGTTAGTTTTTATATTAAATTAATCAGCTGATTGTCATTTTCTCGCCTTTATTCGTGATACAATTTTATAACGTTGTGTTTTATTCTTGTGAAGTTATGACTGTGCTTGGGATCGGCTGGCAACTGTATGTCACATTATTTGGCTTGATGGTCGTGGTACCATCGTTGTTGGCATTGGTGTTATTGCTGATTAATCGACGATGGTTAAAAGCGGCGTTATGGTCCGTGTTGAGCTGCGCTGGCGCTTTTTTGTTGACCGCGTGGTGGGTCAGCGACAACAAGGTGCAGTTCGTCGAAAATAACTTACATATTCATGCCGGATTTTATCAAACGACCATCGCAGGTATTTCATTACCTGAAACCAGTATCAATGTATTTAACGCGGCTGAGCTTGGAGCCTATACACCTATTAATGCAGTGAATGGTATTCACTTGCCAAATTATCGGGTGGGTTGGTATCGATTGCAGGATAGGACTTTAGCTTTTGTGATGTTAATTGGCGACTACCATGAAGTCAGCGTCGTCAAAACGCCAACGATGGTGGCGATAGTCAGTGGCGATATTCACCGTGATAGTCTGTTGGTATTGCGCTAACAGAATGTACGGCGGCTAATCTTGGTGGTTGCTTACCGTTAGAATGTGGTGATAACGAAGCCGAGTCACTAGCAATAATAAAGCCTACATGCAGGCTTTATTATTGTCAGTAGTGCTGAGTGTCAGATCACAATTTTGTAACCATGACTGGCACAAGAGGGTTCATTAAAAACGCATTTCTGGAATGTCACCTGACACCACCAGTTTACCCGCAGTTTTTTGTTGGATCTCTTCCACACTGATCCCCGGTGCCCGTTCCAGCAAATGGAATGCACCGTTTTTGACTTCAAGCACTGCTAAGTCGGTGACAATTTTCTTCACACAACCGACACCGGTCAGCGGTAGAGTACAGCTATCTAGCAGCTTGGAGTGGCCATATTTGTCGGCATGCGTCATGGTCACCACAATGTTTTGTGCTCCAGCGACCAAGTCCATCGCACCGCCCATGCCTTTGATCAGTTTCCCTGGGATCATCCAACTGGCGATATTACCGTTTTGATCCACTTCAAAAGCGCCCAACACTGTTAAATCGACATGGCCACCGCGGATCATGGCAAAACTTTCCGCAGAGCTGAAAATTGCGGCACCTTTAATGGCGGTGACGGTTTCTTTACCGGCGTTGATCATATCGGCGTCGACGTCAGCGTCCGTTGGGTAAGGGCCCATGCCCAGTAAACCGTTTTCGGATTGCAACATCACTTCGATGCCGGCAGGCACATAATTGGCGACCAGCGTTGGGATACCAATGCCTAAATTGACGTAATAACCATCTTTGAGCTCTTGCGCCACACGCATCGCGACTTGTTCACGGGATAATGCCATTGTTATGCTCCTTCACCTTGGCGAACCATACGACGTTCAATCCGTTTTTCAAAACTAGCTTGGATAACGCGCTGTACATAAATACCAGGCGTGTGAATTTGTGATGGTTCCAGTTCACCAGGCTCCACAATTTCTTCTACTTCTGCCACGGTAATTTTACCGGCGGTGGCCGCCATTGGATTGAAGTTCATTGCAGTGTGGCGAAATACCAAATTGCCATAGCGATCAGCTTTCCAGGCGCGCACTATGGCAAAGTCACCGGTAATTGATGGTTCTAGCACATAATGACGGCCATTAATTTCGCGGGTTTCTTTACCTTCAGCGACCGGTGTACCGTAGCCTGTTGCGGTAAAAAAGGCCGGAATACCAGCGCCACCAGCGCGAATTTTTTCGGCCAAGGTGCCTTGTGGCGTCAGTTCGACTTCTAATTCGCCGCTCAGTAATTGTTTTTCAAATAGCGCGTTTTCACCGACATAAGACGCCACCATTTTTTTGATTTGATGATCTTCCAGCAGTACACCCAAGCCAAAGCCATCGACACCGCAGTTGTTCGAAACGACGGTTAAATCACGGGTGCCCATTGTTTTGATTTGGGCGATTAAACCTTCTGGAATACCACAGAGGCCAAAACCACCGGCGATCACGGTCATGCCATTTTCCAGGCCCGCCATCGCTTCGTCGTAACTACTGACGACCTTATTAAACCCTGCCATGTGAAGTCCTCTTTGTTGGTCTTATAATATTTAGGGTACTGAGCTTTTACTAAATCGCTATGACTAAAGCTGCTCTGTTGTTAAAGCTGCGCAATGATTAAAACTGCTTAATTTTGCTGGCATTTGGCTTTTAACGCCAATCCTACTTTAGAACTAGGCGCTTTCCCCAGCGCTTCTGCAATCGCCCAGCCGGCGCGGGCGAGGCTATTTAACTCAACCCCATGGGTAATGCCAAGGCCATTGAGCAGGTAGACCACATCTTCCGTGGCAACATTGCCTGACGCGCCAGCGGCGTAAGGGCAGCCACCCAGACCAGCTACGGCGCTGTCAATCACAGCCACACCGCGGCTTAGCGCGGCGTAAATATTTGTTAACGCCTGACCATAAGTGTCATGAAAATGGACGGCAATGTTCTGAACGGGGACTACGGCCAACACCGCATCCAGCATCGCCAGCACTGTGGCCGGGGTGCCGACACCAATGGTGTCACCCAATGATATTTCATAACAGCCCATCTCTAGCAGGGCTTTAGCGACACGCGCCACTTCCGCCGGGGCTACATCGCCCTGATAAGGGCAACCAACGACACAAGAAACGTAACCACGCACTTTTAAACCATCCGCTTTGGCGGCCGCGACTACAGGTTCAAATCGCGCCAGGCTTTCGGTTATGCTGCAATTGATATTCTTTTGGCTAAACGCTTCTGAAGCCGCGCCAAAAATCGCTACTTCATCGGCACCCGCCGCTTTAGCCGCCTGATAGCCTTGTAAGTTTGGGGTGAGCGCGGTGTAGGTGACGCCCGCTTTACGCTGGACGCCAGCAAATACCGCGGCTGATTCGGCCATTTGTGGCACCCATTTAGGGCTGACAAAAGAGCCGGTTTCAATGGTGGTTAAGCCGGCATCCGCCAACGCATTTACCAGCGCAATTTTAGCGTCTAATGATACCGCAACTTCGTTTTGTAAACCGTCGCGTGGGCCCACTTCGACGATGCGCACCGTTGCGGGAAAAGCTGGTGGAACTGCATTTGATAGACTCATCTCAGGCCTCTGCTTTTTCAGTCGCAGTAAAATCCACTAGTTCTGCGCCATCTTTTACCAAATCGCCGGCGGCATAAAACAGTGCGTTCACCAGGCCATCGGCAGGCGCTTTAATGGCATATTCCATTTTCATCGCTTCCATCACCAGTAAAGTCTGACCGGCTTCCACCTGTTGCCCGGCGCAGACCAGCACAGCAACCACAGTACCGTTCATTGGGGCTTTTAAACTGCCGGCGCTTTCATCGGCGGCAGCCACTTCAACGGTGGTTTTATAATCAAAATCAAATCGTTGTTGTTTAATAAACACCGAAACGGTTTCGCCAAACTGGCTGATCCGCACTTTGCGCTGATGGCCATTGATATTGGCGGTTAATTCATCGGCGGTGAGCTGCGCTTGCAACATCACCGATAAATCAGCGACGGTGACCACAAAATCCGCTGCTTGCTGGGTGATGCTGACATGTTGCGTCGTCTCGTCGTGGCTAAGGGCAAAACTCACTTTAGCTTGTTCGTTCATGCGCCAACCGATAGCCGATTGCCAAGGTGATGTTGTTTGCTCAGATGGCTGTTGTTTTAACAACAAATACATCGCGGCTAAAATCAGCGCCTGAGTCGGCTCGTTTTGCTCTGGCGCGAAGAGTTCAGCCTGATGATGTTCAATAAAGTGGGTATCAAGTTCAGCGCGGGCAAAAGCAGGGTGCTCGACCAACCGGGTCAGGAAATTTAAGTTGGTTTTGACCCCAGCAATCCGGTAATCATTTAGCGCACGACGCATCCGGCTAATGGCGCGGTCACGGCTTTCGTCCCACACGATAAGCTTGGCAATCATCGGATCATAAAACGGCGATACTTCATCGTTTTCAACAACGCCGGTATCAATCCGCACATGACGATTGGCATCGGGCTGGCGTAAATAAGTCAGTTTT
>JBBKWN010000074.1:0-4186 GCA_037968955.1 Rheinheimera sp.
GTAACGCCGGGTCTAGTTTTAACTGACGCGCCAGCTCTTGCAAATACGACTTTTCCATAAAATTTTGGTCATCGACGGTCAGCAAACTGGCCAGATACATTTCTGCCGCCATTGCCTGATCTTTGGCGTGACTGGCAACTTCGGCTGGATCCAGTGGTTTTTTCAATTCGCGGTCAACCCATTGCTGCAAGCTTGCATCTGAAGTCAGTTTTATCACTTCACCATCAATCAGTTGGCGCTCGCGATCATCAATATGGCCATCGGCTTTGGCGGCGGCAATCAAGGCAATCAGAATCACCGTACTATGCATTTCAGCTTCTAGCGCAGGTAATTGCGCCAATGGTTGGATTGGATTTGCTGGGTGGCCGGGTGTTTGCTGTTGGTAATTTTGATAAGCTTTATAGGCCAGAGTGCCCAATGCGGCGAGGCCACCATAGGTTAAGATGGTGCCACCCATTTTGCGGCCAGATTTGCTGCCAAGCAACAAACCTAAAGCCCCCCCCGCTAACGCCGCGCCACTTTTACCTGACAACAAAGACGACAGCGTGTCACTTAGATTGCCAGAATTTTGGCTGCTGGGCGCTTGTCCGGATGGTGAGTGATAACCCGAGTTTTGGCCGGACGATTTACCCTGCAATAATTCCGAGCCTGAACGTAACAACTGGTCGAGCAAGTTTTTGGTATTCATCAATCATCCTTAAAACGACAAAGGAGCAAGTGCTTGCATTGTCATCATGTTGCCAGTGAATTGCAGCTTAACTTTGTCTGTGACCTGACAGCAAGAAAGAAGTTTCCATCATACTGAGCGCTTGGTGGTTGTGGGTGATTAGATTGATGGAGGCAAGACCGCTTTTCTTTGGCCGGATAATGTTGACCATTTGCAGATTTAAGCACTGCTCTGTACAAATATACAGTCTTTGTTACACTGGCAAATATCAATGTTTTTGCTTGAATTCTCATGACTACACCGCAACTTCAGCTTCCTCCCGATTATTATTTAACGCATTTTCGCGACTTGCTGGCGGTGCTGCTAAGTCGTTATCACAGCGTGTTATTACCACAACATATTCAATTAATTGAAAAATTTAACCAATTAACGCTGCCGGCGCAGCGGTTATGGGTGCGGTTGCTGAATCGCAAAGGGTTGGTGTTTGCGCTCAAAGACGTCGAATATGATGAAGTGCCGGATCAGGCGGCGGCGGTTGCCGCGCTGCGTGCTGCAGGTTTACTGGCGTCGCCAACGTCCGCGGAAGATTTAGCTGAATGGTTGCAGCGCGCAAATAAAGATCAGCTGTTGCTGCTGATTGAACTCGCTCAGCAACAAACAGCAAACGCTTTGCCAACGCTCAAAAAAACCAGCACTAAACCGCAGTTGCAACAATATATTGCCGAGCACCAGCTGTTAACGGCTGCTACTTTGCAACAACTGGCAAAGCACAGTGGTGAGCTGGTGGCACTGCGCGCCCAAACTGAATTGCAGTATGGTTATTTTTTATTTTTTGGCCGCTTTGAAACCAGTCTGACCGCTTTTACGTTGCGCGATTTAGGCATTCTACCGGGCTCGGGTTTTAAGCAGGAATTTCAAGCCCGCTATACCGATCAGGCGCAAGCGTTAGCTGCTTTTGCTTATGCCAGCCTCAAACCAGCATTGCAAAAGCTGCAACAAGACTGGAAAAGCCTTCACTATGATGCCCAAGCGGCGGCACTGGCCTATTGGCAAGCCCAGCTACCCGTTTGGCCAGAGCCGTTAGATGAAAGAAGCCGCTTACTGCGGGAACATTTATGTACCGCACTGGGCCGGCTGGCGGAAAAGCTGCTGCTAAGCACCAGCGCTCGCTTGGCAGAGCTTGCTGCAGCGGATGCTCACACGCAAAACCCGGAAGCGGCAGCCATGCCAACCCCGTCAGCTTCAGCGCTGCTGCAAGGTGGCAATCGCCTTGAGGTCACCCGGCTTGCAATCGAATTTTATCGCCAAAGCGGCAGTTATCCGGCGTCTGAGCGTTTATTGCGGTTGTATTATACCCATCGCCAAGAGCCAGACATGGCCCAAGCGCTGACGCAACAACTGACGCAAATGCTCGAGAACCCCAGTTGTGATGATGAATTGTGGTTTGCCCGTGATTTTGCCAGTCGCAAGTTGCAGCAAAAACCAACCTCCGATTTAACCGACTTTTTGCGCTCGGCCGCCACCATCCCGCTGGACGAATTATATTTGGGGCAAACCGAACGGGGCGCCGTGCACTATTACCAACAACAAGGGTATCAAGCGTTTCACGCCGAAAACGAATTGTGGCTGGGGTTATTCGGCTTATTGTTCTGGCAGCCGCTGTTTGAATCTGCACAAAGTGCCATCTATAACGAGTTTGAGCGCCGGCCACGCGACTTGAATAGTGGCGAGTTTTATCCGCGCCAGCAGGCGGTGATTGAACAGCTATTAGCGCTGTTTGATGATCCGAGTGTGGCGGTGAAGCAGCTGCTGAAAACCTACAGCGCACAATTTCAAAAGCCGAACGCGGTATTTAGTTGGCATCCGGACTTAGCTGTGATGTTGCCGTTATTAGTGCACGGTGCGCCAAAAGGGGCGCTGGCGGCAATTTTGCGCCAGATGGCGAAAGATTTTCGCCGTTATAGCAGTGGTTTTCCTGATTTATTATTGGCCAAAGCGGGCGATATTCAACTGGTCGAATTAAAAGCGCCCGGTGATAGTTTAAGGCGCAATCAATTAACGCGGCTGATGAGCTTACGTGAGCATGGTTTTAACGTCGCATTGCAACAAGTGCTGTGGTGGCAAAGCCCAGATCGGGTTTATGTGGTGATTGATGTTGAAACCACCGGCGGTAAAAATGACAGCGATCGGATCACCGAAATTGGCGCTTATAAAGTGCAATACGGTGAAATTATTGCCGAATTTTCAAGCTTGCTGAACCCCGAGCGGCGCATTCCATATTTTATTCAGAAGCTCACTGGTATCAGTCATGCCATGGTCGCGACCGCGCCAACCTTTGCTGATATTGCGCCGAAGCTGTGGCAATTTATTGGCGAGAGCATTTTTGTCGCGCATAACGTCAATTTTGATTATGGTTTTTTCCGCGCTGAATTGGCGCGTTGTGGTTATTCGTTACAACTGCCGAAATTCTGCACCGTGGTGCAAATGCGCCGCGCGTATCCCGGCCTTGCCAGTTATAGCCTTGGCAATCTGGCGCAACATTTTAATATTCCGCTACACGCACATCATCGCGCCAGCGCCGATGCGAGGGCCACCGTTGAGTTACTGAAGCTGATCCAACAACAAATCCAGCCGAAGTAGGGAGCCGGCGGGAGGTTTTGCCAAATGCCGCGTCGAACGCTTTGCGGTCTTACGAAGTTAACGCCTGAAAAAAATTTCGCTTGCAGCCAACTTTTCTCTTTATTGCGACGACCAATAACGCTTTTGCCATCAAAGCTCACTACAGCAGCTGCAGGAAGGATGTTTCTGGTTGCTGTGCCAGCGGTTGCGCAAAATGATTGGCGTTGAGGTCGCTGCAATCAGTTCGCTGCTGTTGCGCCGTCAAAGCCACGTCTTATTTTAAATTAGGGAGATTTACGATGTGGTTAAAAAATTCAATTTTGCTACTGCTTTGTGGCCTTTGCAGCAGTTATTTTGTGAACGCTTTGGAAACTAGTTTCGTCGAAGCAGAGCGAGACGGCGAAAACCCCACAACCTATCAGCAGGTGAATAGCATCAAAAGATACCTGTTTTCGCTTGATGCGAAGACTGATTTGGCCGCCGAGTTTGTGCGACGAAACATTAAACTCACTGGGCCGCTAAAGGTGCCGACCGCGGGCCAGTCTTCAGAGCAGCAAGGAGTCGGTGGCAGTGGTATTCCCGGTTATTTTTTGGTGGATCACAGCCGTGGGCAGTTTCATGTGTATGCACTACGGCAACGTCCGCAGCATCCGGTTGCGCCAATGCCCTATGTTGAGCAAGAAGTCGTGTTTGATACGCCAAACCCTGCAGTGTCTCCGGTTGGCACCTTTACCTATCCAACACAAGGAGGGCCATTTCCGGCAGTGCTGTTGATTGCTGGCTCTGGCGCCCATAACCGAGACGGCAATGTGTCGTTGCATAAGACCATGCTGGTGCTGGCGGATCACTTGACGCGTCAAGGGTTTGCAGTGCTGCGCTACGATAAGCGCGGGGTGGGAC
>JBBKWN010000075.1:0-46778 GCA_037968955.1 Rheinheimera sp.
ATTTAAAAACTGTGAAAACGCTCGCGCCACCGGCAAAATTTCGTCGTCGGTTAAACTCGCGAGAATTTGTTTCAGTTGTTGATGCTCGGCCTCTGTCCCCTGCCGCGCCTGTTTTGCCAACTGGCGAATTTGTTCAATTCGCTCCAGTACCGCCGGTCCAAGTTGATTGCGAACCGTATCACCCAATTGTGTGCCGAGCAGGCCGACGTTGGCCCGTAAAGCAGCATATTGTGACATTTCTCATTTCCTCTGTTGCTGCGAGCTGTTGCCAGTTTGCGGATATCGTCTATTTCACGCCGTTTATGCCAGCGGGATTTTTGTTTATTGACCTCACCCTAGCCTGTTATTTGTTGGTACTCAACACTGACAGGTTACAAAACTAGCAACAAACAGACTTTTAGCCATCCAAATGGGATTAATTTCGCAATTGATATAAAAACAGCAGATCTGACGCTGTAAATTGACGCTGATCAGCAAGCAGCTGCGCTGCGGCTAGCCTTAAATGATTCATCGGGCTGCGAACGCTTTACTTCAACAACAAATTAACAAAATAGCACAACTAACCCTTGTCTTTCACTGGTGATCACGGCACTTTAGTGCTGTGGCATCAGCCCCAGTGGGGGCTAAAATACCGAAGTTCCTTGCGGAGAATCAACATGCTGACGCTCATTGAACAACAAATGGTGCCTGATGTAACGCAAGCGTGCGCTGGCGATCTGGCCTCGTTTGAACGGTTAATCCAGCGCTGCCGGCAAACAGTCACTGGCATTGCTCTGGCCATCGTCAAAGACTTAGACGCCAGCGAAGAAGTCGCTCAACAAGTATTTATTCATGTCTGGCAACAGCTTGCTACGTTAAGAGAACCGGCTAGTTTTTTACCTTGGGTGCGGCAAATCACCCGCTACCGTGCTTACAATTACTTGCGGGATAACAGAATCAAGCAGCAGATTATCGGCGAAGATGCTGAATTATTATTGGCACAATTTGCCGATCCAAGCGCCGAAGTGGCTGACAATCTGCAGCGCCAGCAACAAAATTCGTTAATTCAACAGCTCATCGATGGCTTACCAGAAGACAGCCGTGAAATTGTGGTGCTGTATTACCGCGAGGAACAATCGAGTCAACAAGTGGCGCAGCTATTAGGTTTGTCAGATGCGAATGTGCGAAAAAAGTTGTCGCGCGTGCGCGAGTTATTAAAAGAGCAGTTGCTGCGCCGTTACGGCAACTTGCTGCTAAGCACTGCACCCGGCCTAGGCTTTAGCGCCATACTCGCGGCCATGCTGGTGACAACCAGCCCACCCGTAGCAGCTGCGAGCACCATGATGGCAGCTTCGGGTAGCAGCACATCGGCCAATGTTGGGCTGCTTGGCAAATTGGGCTTGTTGTTCAGCGGGGCGCTGCTGGGTGCTCTGACGGGGCTCGCTGGTGTTTATCTGGGGATGAAAGCCGTGCTGAAAAACGCCCGCGATGACACCGAACGCCGAGCGCTGCGTCGTCTACGCAACCAAACTGCACTCTGGGTGTTATGTTCAGGGGTGTTGCTGATGCTCGGTTATGAATTAACCGACGGTGCCTGGGCGCCGTTAACTGCTTATAGTCTTTTTCTAAGTGGTTTGCTGGTGTCCAATATGCGATTGTCGAACATTATTGGCCCGCGCCTCGCCGAAGAAGCGAGCGGAGATCCAGCGGCAGCCCACCGGCAGCGGCGAAACAAAATAGCTTGTATCGTCGGCACTGCGTTAGGTTTTACTGCCGCCACCGCCGGCATTGTATATAACATGGTGGAAACCGGCCGTTGGTAGCGGTCACAAAATCCGCACCACCCTCGCTGCAATCTGTGTCAGCGAGGATGGTCTTGCACAACATCAGGCGGCTATGCTTTACCAGAGAAAGGCCACAGCCGAAAACGCCGTTTCACCGCTTCAGTTCCGACTTCGGCGACTTCCACATCCACCGGTTCCTGCACCACTAACGCCGACACGTCAACTTGAACTTCATGTTTTAACCGCCATGGGCTTTGTTTGCGCACCGGGGTACTGGCTGCAGCTTCGCCAGCCAAGCCAAAGGCAAAAGCAGCCAGCGGCGGGCCTAAAGTTTCGAATAGCGTGACAGCGCCAAGTACCACCGCCGCAATCACGGTGGCTTGTTCCGGCATCAGTTGACCGCTGGTTTGCACCAAACCAATTGCCAAACCAGCCATCGGGATCAACAACAGGCCGGTGGCCGAAGACTGCCGCCAAGGTTGTAACGAGAACCGCAGTGACACACTGACTGCCGCCAATTTCACCAACGACCTTGTCAGCACTAACGCGAGGATCACCGGGCCGTATTCAATCAGCTCGGTCAGATGCAAGCTAGCGCCAGCAAACACAAATAACACAATAAAAAATAACTCAAAGGCACTGCCAAATTCCATCGCCGACACCACCACATCTTGTTCGACGCTACGCACGACAATACCGACAATTAATGGTGCAAATAACATCGACAGCTGTAGTTGCTGCGCCAGACCTAAGGTAAACATCAGTGCGCCAACGACCAGCGCCAATTTATATTGCTCGGCTTTGGCGGTGCGGCTGATCACAAAATGCAGCCCCAAACCAATGACAATCCCTAACAACGAAGAGCCCAACAACAAATACAGTGGGTGGAGGACCACTTCTTGCCAGCTGGCATTTTCATGTAACAACAAGGCGGGGATCACCAACGCAAACACTAAAAATGACATCAGATTATTCAGCGCGACCAAGGTTTTCGCCGATTCTGTGACTGGGCCTTTGGCGCCCACTTCGTGTGCAACGTGCAGCAAGACTGCTGGCGAGGACGAGATTAAAATGGCACCAATGACCGCAGCAACCAGCGGTGAAAAGCCTAAAAAATAACACAGCACAAACACCGCACAGAAGGTGGCAGCAGATTCAATGGCGGCAATCGCCACAATCCGTGGTGAGCGGCGAATAAAGCGTAAATCGAGCGACATCCCAAGCCGGTATAAAATAAGTGCTAACGCGATATCGACTAAAATTCGCGCTTCTTTTAACGTCTCGTAATCGAGCAAGCCTAAACCGCTCGGCCCTACCAACAAACCGACCAGCATAAAACCAGTAATACTGGGCAACCAAGACCAGCGATGGGCCAGATAACCACCCAAAGCTCCAACCACAAGCAACACGCCAAACGACAATAATGGCGTCATGTTTAATGCATGTTGTGGTAAAAAATCCATAACGCTTCCTAAAATAACAACGAGTTGGCGCTATCTTACGATGTTTTTACCACAAATTTCACCATAAATTGCCCCCATTCACCGAACTGAAAGTGAATGTTCTCACCAAACGGCAAATCAAGGACGCCGGCATAAGAGCCGGTAATCACCGCTTGACCTGCCAAGAGTGGAATGCCGTTACTAGATAAAAAGTTAACCAACCAGTACAAACCAGCCCGTGGCCGCTGATTTGGGTGGACTGCCGCGATATTTTGCACTCGACCATCGGCAAACGTAAGTTGCAGGGCAAATTCACCACCATCGAAGTTTGCCACCGGCGAAATCGGTGGCCCTAGTAACAACCCCTGATTAAACAACCCGTCGGCCAGTTGGTCAAAAAAACCGGCGCCACAGTCGCTTTGAAAACGACTTTGGATCAGCTCCAACGCCAAATGGGTCGCACTTATCGCAGCGTCAACCTCAGCTTCGCTGTACGGCGCCGCTCTGGCCGGTAAATCTTGGGCCAGCACAAATGCCAATTCTGGCTCGACCCGGGCTAAACCAAACGATGTCGGGACTATCGAGGGCCACATTGCACATTCTGATGCCTGGTGTTGGTTACTGTTTGCTTTGGCGCCGCTGGTTAGTTGATGATCTTTGGTTGACGGCGCCACCAAACGGCAAAGCGATGGCTGATAAATAGGCGCCACCACAATTTTATCGGCGGTCGGCAATAAACATTTCCAGCCCGCCACTGGCTGCGCCATTGCCAGTTCCACTTGCTGTTGCAGCGAAAATGCCGCCATCAATGTCGCGGGCCTAAGCGTTTCATCCAACAAAGGGCCAACAACCCCCTGTAACCGGCGCTGCGCTAGTATAGCGGCCGCCGTTGTTGATGGTTCGACGGCGGCCGTAGCATCCAACGCTGTTTCTGATGTGTTGGCGGTGGTGTTTACTGTTGTTTTTACAGGAAAAAAAGGCTGTTTTGACGTCATGCTACACTCGGTCGGTTTTATCTATTTCGTTGCGCACTACTGTAGCATGCAGTGGCCGAGAAACCGGTACCATCACCATGCGAATTCATGCATGACAGCACATTTGGACAATTTTTATCTTGCCAGTAGGCAGTGACTTTGGCTTACTAGGGCTCACAGCGAGCGCGGGTTCGGATCTGAGCACAAGCACAAAAATCGCCACCGCCATGGGGAATTCGATGCCAAAACTAACATTTACCTTCCAGCCACCGCTGCTGCGTCCATGGCATTCCGTGTTGGTGCTGGCTTTAACTGTGCCAACCTTTGGCTGCACCGCCGAAGCTGACGTGCAAGCAGGTAAAGCCGCCGCGGCCACTTGCCAAGCCTGTCACGGGCGTAACGGCATCAGCGTCAATCCACAAACACCCAACCTCGCGGGCCAAAAGTCGTTATACCTGAGCAATCAATTAGTGGCATATCGCAGCGGTAGCCGCAAAAACAATATCATGTCGCCGCTCGCACAACCTTTGTCCGATGCTGACATTGCAAATTTGGCCGCCTATTTTGCGAGTTTGCCAGCGGCAGGAAGCCCCTGATCTGACTGGAAATCTAATTGACATCAGCCAGTCAACTCAGTACCTTAAGCGCCATTGCGGGTGTCGTATAATGGTAATACCCGAGCTTCCCAAGCTCGTGCCGTGGGTTCGATTCCCATCACCCGCTCCACTCTTGCTGCTTACTGCCCGTCTAATTACACCCTAATTTCAACCTTGCTTCGAATTTGTTATGCGTTAGCTTCAACTTAGCGTTCTCCCTTAAACATCACCAGTGCAGGGTGCAAACTTGCTCATCGGCGTTGCTAAACCGGAGGCTTTCGAAAACTAAGCCCCACCATTGCCACGACTGCTCATGCAATAACACCATTAAAACCAACGTATTTTTCACAGAATATCGACCAAACGCTGACATCGGCCGCAAAGCTATTGCCTTTGTGGTGTCGCTGCTTTACTGCTGGTAGCGAAAATAATGCCAGATTGTTAAAAGCCACGTTCGGCACTGCAATTTTGGCGTAAAACAACACCAGCAACCCCAGGAAATGTTAGCTATGAAGCGTTTACTTGTGCCCGTTTTATTATGTTCGCCTGCGGCAATGGCTGCCGCCGATTTGGATATGGCGAATAAAATTCGCCAGGAAGGTTTTCATCAGTCGCAAGTGATGCACACTTTGGAGCACCTGACTGATCAAATTGGCCCGCGCTTAACCGCATCGCCGCAAATGGTGAAGGCCAATCACTGGACGCTGCAGCAGTTACAGGACTGGGGTTTGAAAAATGGCCAGTTACATCCGTTTGAATTTGGCCGTGGCTGGAGCAGTGAAATGGCCAGTATCACTCTTGCCGGTCCACGGCAACAATCTTTGCACGGCATCCCAGTTGCTTGGACCCCCGGCACCCAAGGCATGATCAGCGGTGATGTGATGATGTTTGACGTCAATACGGTGGCAGATTTGACGCAATACGCTGGCAAACTGGCTGGCAAAATTTTGCTGATGGGTGAAGATTTGAAAATTGAACCGCCTAAAACGGTGATTTTCGAGCGGTTAAGTGCACAAAAGCTTAGTACTTTAAAAGACTATGAACCCGGTGCACGCGCCAGTTATCAGTCGTTGATGACCAAAGCACTGCGTGACAGCCGGATGCAAAGTTATCAGTTTAACCAAGCGTTAAATGCATTTTTGGCCAAAGAGAAAGTGGCTGGGGTTATTTATCGCAGTAGCCGGCAAGGCGGTTTGGTGCGGGTATTTGGCAAGTCGCACAAACAGGGGGAAACTTTCCCGGTGCCAGCCATCATTATTGAACAAGAAGATTATAGCTTGCTAACCCGGATGCTCGATCGGAACGAGCAACCCAAGCTCAACCTCGATATCAAAGCCAAATTTCACGACGATGATATGAAATCCTATAACACCATCGCCGAAATTCCGGGCAGCGATAAAAATGCCGAAGTGGTGATGGTTGGTGGTCACCTCGACTCTTGGCACGCCAGTGATGGCGCAGTCGATAACGGGGCTGGTGTTGCCGTCGCCATGGAAGCAGTGCGCATTTTAGCCAAGCTTAATGTGAAACCCAAACGCACCATCCGCATTGCGCTATGGTCTGGTGAAGAACAAGGTTTGTATGGCTCCAGAGCCTATGTCAACGACTTCCTGGCGACTCGCCCTGAACCGACCGATCCGGCAGAAAAAGCGCTGCCACGCTACTTATGGGCCAGCCCAGGCTGGCCGATCCAGCCAAAACCGGCGTACGATAAATTATCGGTGTACTTCAATATGGACAACGGCAGCGGCCGTTTTCGCGGCATTTATACCGAAGGCAATGTCGCGGCCAAACCAATGTTCACCGACTGGTTTGGCCCTTATAACGATTTAAGTACCGGCACTATTTCACCGTTATCGACCGGCGGCACCGACCATGAATCCTTTGATGACGTCGGCTTACCTGGCTTTCAGTTTATTCAAGACCCACTGGATTACAGCACCCGCTTACACCACACCCATATCGATTCGATTGATCATGTGATTGAAGACGACTTAAAACAAGCGTCGGTGATTATGGCGGGCTTTTTGTATGAAGCGGCGATGGCGGACAAAAAGCTGCCACGTAAACCGATGCCAACAGCGCCATCGGCCGTGCAACAACAACGTCTGGACTTGGAATCGACAAAAGAACGTCGCACCCGTGAGCTAGAAGGTAAAAAAGCTTTGGAAACCAAAACTTTAGAATAAATACGCCGACATACATTCCTCATTGGAATGCCAACGTTTATCGTATATACAAAGTCCGCTACGGCGGACTTTTTATTGGGACGGCAACGCTGCCAGTATTTTTTCTACTAACTGATTTAACTCATCACCATTGCCAATCCAACGCGCAACTAACAACACATCGTTTTGCTGATCTAAATAGATAATATTGCGCCCAGCGCCTTGAAAAGTAACCGCAGTTTCCGGCGCAGCGGGTAATGCTTGGCGACCGGGATTTAAAAACCAGTTGGCATAACCGTAATCGACTTTTGCCGGGCCGCCCGTGCGCGCCTTGGCGATAAAATCTTTACTAATAAGCTGCTTGCCTTGCCACTGGCCATCCCGCAGAAACAAATAGCCAAAACGGGCGAGATCCCAAGCATTTAGAAACATGCCACCGCCCCAATGTCCGCCGCCGGAGACACTTTGAATTTTTTGACCATCAAGCTCAATCCAGCTGTTGTCATAGCCATACCAGCGCCAAGTGGCACTGGCACCAATCGGCTGCATAATTCGTTCATGGAGCACCACCGGCAGCGGCTTGCGCCAGACATAAGTGGTCGCCAGCGCCAATAAATTTACCCGAACGTCATTGTATTTGTAACGACTCCCAGGCTGGTGTAACGGCCGTTGTGGCCAGTCTTTGGCTGCACCTTCAGGCCGGTCAGCCCAGTCGGGTTTGCCCCACAGCGTGCCTTGCCAGTCACTAGTTTGACGCAGTAAATGCTCCCAACGAATTTGCCGGTTGTGCTCACTAGCAAATAATGGATTGTCCGAGGTGAGATAAGGCGCCACCAAATCGTTACTGTTTTGGATCAGACCATCGTCCAGCGCCAAGCCAGTGACGGTTGTTAAAAAAGTTTTACTGATACTGTGGGTCATATCTACTTTGTAAGTATCGCCCCACTGCGCAATTAATTTGCCGCGATAAATAATCAAGCCGTTGGCCGCAGCGCGTACCGACATCGGGCCGATAATTTGATCAAAGGGTTCGCGCGCGCCAAAAGTGGTCGCCTGCACCAACGCCTGATCGGTGGCGGCGCTATTTTCACTGGCGATAGCATAGGCCACGGCTGCCGCAAGTTTGTCCGTATCCACACCAAGGCTTTGTGGACTCGCCGCCAGCCATTGTCCGGCCGGTGGAAAATACTCGGCGGCAGTCAGTTGGGTACAAAGCAACAAACTGCATAAACTCAAGGTAAGACCGGTCAATTGCATTTGGACTCCAGTGCAGCTGGTTTGCTGCGAACAATAAAAAGTGATAGAAAATTTTGCGCTGTGCCAGCGGCTATGTTTGGCGCCGTCAGGACTGAGCAAAAGTTGTTTATCATGACGCCCGCCAGCAACGACTTACGCGTTGGTCTTATAGATACCGCTTTCACGTGCGGGTTGCTGTGCGGGTGTGACGCTTAAATGTAATTGCAGGACAATAATATCGTTACCCTTAAACATCGTTGCACTAGAACATCGTTGCACTAGAACAGCATAACAATTGGATATCATGGTTTTGCAACGCCGCTGCCCGTGAACATCATCACCGTTCCAGCAGACTGTTTGGTCAACTATTCCGCCCAGCGCGCTTTAATTTCAAGGATTTGTACCAGTTGTTGCTCCAGCAAATCGACTAATTGCGGCTCAAAATGTAAACCTTTTTGTTGGCGGATATAATCCAAGGCATCAGGCACTGTCCACGCTTTTTTGTAGGGTCGGGTGCTGGTTAAGGCGTCAAAAACGTCACACAGAGCAACAATTCTGGCCTCCACCGGAATATGTTCACCCACCAGACCGTGTGGGTAGCCTGTCCCATCCCATTTCTCGTGGTGATATAAAGCCACTGTTTTCGCCATTTTTAGCAATACCGACTCGCAGTCACCGATAATTTCAGCGCCGATCAGCGGATGTTTTTGCATTTCCAGATATTCCTCGGCGGTGA
Source organism: Rheinheimera sp. (assembly GCA_037968955.1). Taxonomy (GTDB): domain Bacteria; phylum Pseudomonadota; class Gammaproteobacteria; order Enterobacterales; family Alteromonadaceae; genus Pararheinheimera. The sequence continues at coordinate 8,916 of JBBKWN010000075.1, forward strand.
GTTTGCCGGGTTTTAGCAAAATATGATCAGCAATGCCAATTTTACCGATGTCGTGCATCGGGGCGGCGTGCAGCAAATCTTCAGCGTGTTGCGCGCTAAAACCATACGCCAGCGCCAGCACCTGCGCATAATGGCTCATTCGCAAAATATGCAACCCGGTTTCGTTATCTTTATATTCCGCCGCGCGACCAAGACGCTGGATCACTTGCAAACGGGTTTGTTTTAACTCAGCGGCTTGGACTAACGATAAATGCGTTTTCACCCTTGCTTTGACCACCACCGGGCTGATCGGTTTGGTAATGTAGTCGACAGCTCCCACAGCAAAACCGCGCGCTTCATCAATTTCATCTTTGAGCGCCGTTACAAAAATGACCGGGATCGCGCGGGTCGCCGCCTGTTGTTTTAACTTCGCACAAACGTCAAAACCAGTTAGCCCCGGCATCATGACATCCAGCAGAATTAAATCGGGCTGCTGGCTGGCGACTAACTGCAACGCTTCTTCACCACTTTTGGCAAACAGCAACCGATATTGGTCTTGTAATACCGTGCGCAGCACCCGCAGATTCGTGGGTTCGTCATCCACCAGTAATAACACAGGGTTCTCGGCAATCATTTGACAGCTCCATCATGAATCTTTTGCTGAAGCGCAAGCAGCTGCTGCTGCGCAAAGTGAAAATCAAAGTCGTTCAGGGCATCCAATATTTTCAGCACTGACAGTTGATGAGTACCGCTATACGTTGCCAACAACGCCATCCGCTCGTCATCAAATTCATTCCGCAGCGCCGCTTGTTGTAATCCTTCAAGTAACGCGGTTAATTGCGGTATATCCATCTGCTCGGATAACCCTTGGCTAGCAGCAGGTTGTGCTTGTTGCAGTTTTTGGCAGTGGTCTAAAAATTTAGGCCAACAGTGCAGAATTTTCTCCAGCAATTGTCGGCAACGATCAACCTGTTGTTGCCGTGCGGCCTGTTCCAATTCCGCACATACTTTACTCAGCTGTTCCAGTGCCAAATTGCCACTGGCGCCTTTGATGGCATGGGCTTGGTGTTGCACCGTCTGAAAATCGGCTTGCTGTAAGCTTTGCAGCAACTGCGGCCATCCACTTTGCTGCTGGGTTAAAAACTGCTGTAGCGCCGGTAAATACGTTGCCAGATTACCCCAAAGTTGAATGGCTTTGGGTAAATTGAGCCATTGCTCTTCGCTACCGGAAGGCAGTGGCACCGTAGTCAACGGCGCACGAATTTCCAGTTGCAACACTTGGGCAATTTCAAAGCATAACGTACTAAAATCAATGGGTTTACTAGCAAAACCTTGCATCCCAGCATCTTGGGCTGCGGCTTTATCTTCTTCGAGTACACTGGCGGTTAAGGCAATGATCGGTAACATCGTTTTGCCAGCTTGTTGCTCTTGTCGCCGGATTTGCCGACAAGCCTGTAAGCCGTCTAAATTTGGCATCTGAATATCCATCAGCACCAAGTCAAAATGTGGTGTTGCCGACGCGATATGTTGCTGCACTAACTGAAGTGCTTCGAGGCCATCGGTTGCCGAACTGACCTGGTGGCCGGCACGTTCTAACAATAACCGCAGCAACTCCAAATTCTGCGGAATATCGTCTGCAATCAATATCTTAAGTGCCTGAAGTGCGGGGTAATAACCTTGCAGCGCGGTAGTGGTCGCTTGGCCGGTGGTGAGCGGTAAGCTAAAACTAAAACAGCTGCCCACCCCTTCATGACTCTGCACCGTAATTTGCCCTCCCATCAGCTCAACCAATTGTTTACTGATGGTGGTGCCTAAACCTGTCCCCCCAAAACGACGGCTCATGGAAGCGTCGGCTTGGGTAAATGCATCAAAAATCTGCCCCACACGATCGGGCGCGATGCCGATGCCAGTATCCTCAATGCGAAATTGGACCAGTGACTGGTGGAGCGGCTCGGTCGATGGCTGATCCTGCGGTGCAGACAATAGCGAGACTTGCACTAACACACGGCCACTTTCGGTAAATTTTATCGCATTGCCAATCAGGTTGGTCAGCACTTGGCGCAACCGATCCGGCGCCCCTCGATAAAACTCACCAAGTTTCGGGTCTAATTCCAGCCGCAGTTCGAGCTGTTTTTTACGCGCTTGGATCCACAAGGTAGATACCACAGTATCTAACACCGCCGGTAACGAAAAGTCCTGCTCTTCCAGTTCTAGCTTGCCTTTTTCCAGCTTGGCGCTATCGAGAATATCGTTCAATAAATGCAGCAGTGAATGGGCCGACGAATGAATAGTGGCCAGATGTTTTTTCTGGGCAGGGGCCAGTTCGGAGGACAATAATAAATCGCTAAAACCAATAATGGCATTCATTGGTGTACGGATTTCATGGCTCATATTTGCCAGAAAAGCCGACCGCGCTTCAGCCGCTTGTTCCGCTTTTTCTTTGGCTTCCACCAAGTCAGTTTCCATCTGTTTGCGCTGGCTGATGTCCATAATAAAACCGTCCAGCCACAGAATATCACCGGCGGCACTTCGGATTGCTTCGCCCTGTTCCAGCACCCAACGCAGCGAGCCATCGCGGTGCACAATACGGTATTCCAGCTGAAAACTCGCTTGATACAATTCCATTTGCTGCAGTAAACCAATGTCATCGGGGTGGATGATATCAAGCCAGCGGCGTTTCGGTTGTGGCAGCATAAAATCGCTGGCCGAATAACCGGTGATGCCTTCCATCGCGTCGCTGAGAAATAACATATCCCAAGATTCATTGTATAAGCAGCGGTATGCCGCCCCCGGAATATTGCCGATTAATGAGCGAAACTTGGCTTCGTTGTCAGTTAAGTCTTGCTCCATTTGTCTTCTGGCGCTGAGATCGGTAATAAAAGCGACAAATAAATGTTCGTTTACTAATTGCGCATGGCCGATGGCCAGCCGCACGGGTACCGTATGGCCTTTTTTATGGACGGCATCGACATCGCGGCCAATGCCGATAATTTTGGCGCTGCCCGTTTGGAGATAGTTGCTTAAGTAGGAGTCGTGGTCTCGACGAATGGCGTCGGGTGTCAGCAGACTGACATTTTTACCCAGCACTTCGTCTTGTTGCCAACCGAAAATTTGCTCGGCCGCTTTGTTCATGCTGAGGATCAGCCCTTTGGCATTGATCGTCACAATACCGTCCACCGCGGTGTCCATCATCGCTTTGAGTCGGCTTTCATTGGCGTTGGCTTGGGTGTTCGCAACGCGGTATTTCAACAATAGGTTGACCGCCACCACCAAACCACAAATCACCAACGTGGTAAAACTGATGCCCATCGCCAAGACCAGCGGCATTTCGCTGGTTTGCGTATTTGGTTGAAAATCTGCAGGGGGCACAAAACGGGCGGCGGCCATGCCGGTATAATGCATGCCGGTAATCGCGCCGCCCATCACCAAGCTGCTCAATAAAGTTAACCAGTGCGGCGCCAAATTAAAATGCTTTAAACCAAAACGTACCCAGAGCGCCAAAATAGCCAGGACCACGGCCACAAAAATTGATAATAAAAACATCGGCAAATCATAACGCAGTGCGGCCGACATCTGCATTGCAGCCATGCCGGTATAGTGCATGGTGCCAATGCCGGCACCCACCAACAGGCCACCTAGTAACAGTTGTGGCAGAGCTAACCGTTTTTTACTGATCAAATCAAGCGCCACCCATGAGGCGGCCACACTGGGTAACATCGAGAACAACGTCAGTCCAGACTGGTAACTGACGTCCGTGCACAAAGCGAACGCCAACATACCAATAAAATGCATCGACCAGACGCCACCGCCCAACGCGATGCTGCCACTGCCCAGCATTAATAACCGCACCGATCTGTGCTGCACCCCAACAGCCTGACTGGTAATTTGAATCGCCATAGCCGAGGCCAGCACTGCAATAAAAAATGACAGCAAGACCAAACCGGTACTATAGGTGCCCATGAGCAGTAATGGATCGGCCGGAAATTCAAACCATTGTTGTAACCACGCTATCACGAAAAGTCTCCTGCCGATCAGTAGCTTAAACAACATGGCACCGGCCGCTACATTGCTGGTGTCGGATATTTTTTAAGCGGGCATGCTGCAAAAGAGGCTGTGATGCCGGCGTCAAGCAGCCTGCACTTTGACAAAATAAATACGCCTTACCAGCTCGCGCCACCGGTGAATAGGGCCAAAGTGCGCCCAAAGTACTGAGATACCTTACTTCTTGTCATTTTTCAAGCAGATGCCGACCAAGCAAGGTTTTGCGGCGATGGATGCTCAGCACAGCCCCAGAGCCTACAATTTTGCGACCTCGTCGATTGCCACGCAGTAACTCTTGCCATCAAAGTTGCCGCAAGTCGACGCCTGATGTTTGTCGCTGTGAAATATTGGCGGAGCGATAAATCACTTCATCCAATAAAACTTGTCAAAGCACTCTGTTGTGTTAAAAATTATTCGGATACGCTGAACAAGCTTGTACCGTACGCTGAACAAGCCATCACCGGCCATGCTCAGAACTGAGGTCGGGCAAGAAGGAACTGCAATGCCGCTGCAACATGTCACTGCCTTTATCCGTACCGGTCTGCGGGCGATGCCACCACACAATACCAATGAGCCACATCGACCGGCCACGCCGCTGGAGTTATTGTTTGATTTGGTGGCGGTGATTGCCATTGCCGCTGCCTCAGCTGAGCTCCATCATGCCGTGGCACATGCCCATTATTTCGAAGGACTCAGTAAATTTATGCTGGCGTTTTTTGCGATCTGGTGGTCATGGATGAACTTCAGCTGGTTTGCCTCCGCCTATGACAATGATGATGTGTTGTTTCGACTGCTGACCATGCTCGTGATGGCAGGCTCACTGACTATGGCCGCCGGTATCAGCCCTTTTTTCCGCGACGGCCAGCTGACATTGATTGTCATTGGTTTTGTCATCATGCGGATCGCGATGGTGCTGTTTTGGCTCCGCGCAACCCGCCATCACCCAGCATTAAAACGCACCACGCTCACTTATGCTGCCGGCATTTTTTTGGTGCAAGGCTATTGGGTTATGTTGATGCTGCAACAACCCTTGCCAACACCTTGGCTACAATCGTTATTTGGTCTTGGAGCACTGCTGGAACTGGCGGTACCGGCACTGGCTGAACACCAAGGCAAGACGCCTTGGCACCGGCATCATATGATTGAACGGTATGGCCTGTTAAATATTATCGTGCTGGGTGAAACGTTATTGGCAAGCTCGATGGCTATCAGCAGCCTGTCCTCGTCGCACGCGTCTTCCCTGCTGTTGTTACAAATTCCGCTGCTGGCAATGGTGGTATTATTTTGCTTGTGGTGGTTATATTTCTCCCGGGAAGAGCACTTGCCACACGCGACCCTGACGATGGCGCTGATTTGGGGTTACGGTCATTTGCTGATTTATGCCGCTGGGGCAGCGGTCGGGGCTGGTATTGCTGTGAATATCGATCTATTGCTCGGCACGGCCACTTTAACTAAAGCTGCGGCCACAGCGGCCGTCACGTTGCCGATCAGTGGTTACCTATTAGGGCTATGGCTGGTCCGTGATCGCTTTGTTTTTGTCGGCAGCGGCAAGTTGATCTTGCCGCTGTTTGCTTTGTTGATCCCAGTTGCTGGCCAGCTCGGCAACTTGATCGCTGCCACTTTGCTTCTGGTCATTTGTGTGATCCTACGCAGCAGCAAAGCCTGCTGCAGCGCAAACCTACCCTAGTGGATATCAATCAGCGAGTTTGTGCTTACTTGCCTGCTCTTTATCTAAGCGCTGCTGCAGATTAATGCTGGCTTGAGCGGCATATTGCCGACAACCCCCGGCATTGACTAACGCCGCCGTTGGCGATGGGCCTAACCTTGCCCACAAATTACTGGCTGACGGATGTGGCGTCAGCAAAATATCACAGGGCAAAGTGGAAATCTGCTGAAGGCCTTGTCGAAATGCCGCCAGATAACCGGGGTGCGCTTGCTCATCACTGTATTGGTAGACATCGTCGGATATGGCGGTCAGGCTGTCGACATACGCCAGCTGCTGGCATTGCTGGTTATCACAAGAGGTCCAAGTCCAGCTGGTGCTGCCTGGAGTGTGGCCCGGCGTCGCATGTGCCGTCAGCTCAAGCTTGCCCGTGCGTAATATTTGCCCGTCTGCAATGCGCGTCACTGCAGCCACCGGCGCCATCGCGGCCAAATTTAAAAACTGTGGATCTAAACGGGTGGTATGACCGGTTTTCAGCACCACATCGGCTGGCGACCTAGCGTAGAGCGTCGCACCGGTCACTTGCTGTAAATAGGCAATGCCACCCGCGTGGTCGTGGTGTTCGTGTGAAATTAACAAAGTCCGAACATCGGTAAGCTTAAAACCAAGTGCTTGAATATTCTCAGCAATTAACCTACAGCCTTGTTCAGTGCCGCCATCAATCAGCACATGGCCGTTGGCTGAGGTAATTAAAATTGCGCTGATGCCACAAGTACCCACATACCAGCTGTTCCCAAAAATATTGCGCGGGGTGGCCGGATCATTCCAGCCCGCATCGGCGGCGCAAACGGCGGCCGGCGCGGTAGCTACTGCAGAGCTTGCCGTGTTGGAAACCACCGCCATCGCCGCTGCTGTGGCCGCGCCATGATCACCATCAAACGCCGCAGTGCTGACAAAACTGACGCCCACTAGCGCTGCCACAGCAGCGCGGTAGGCCACTAAGTGCAGATGCCGGATCAAAGTTTGGTGGTGTTGTGTTTTGTTCATCATTGCGCCCAATTCCCTTTATTGATGTTTAGCTCGGTGCTGACGAAAGTGTCAAACCGAAACTAGCTGACCACACGCTAACCGGAATCAACGCGCGATTCAACAGGTTGTCGCAACAAGCCGCATCAGCGATGCCAGCGCTGCAGCGGCCAAGCGAAGTATGCGCCGAGCGCTAATTCGCTAACTGATTCATTACCCTGTGCTTATTTATTAGGCTACGCTTATTTACTGGCGAAGTTTTGCTGCAAGGCGCAATCACGATGACATCAACCACAGCACCACACAGATATGTGAGATTGCAGCTACGTGAGATTGTAGACATGTGCGATCGCCAGCCACCAAGTGAAAGGAAAGGACAGTGTCCGGGTTAAAAATATTTTTCGCTGAACTAAGGCGCCGCAAAGTCATTCACACCCTGATCCCCTACGTCGGCGTTGTGTGGTTGTTGTTGCAGGTGGTGTCGGTGGTGGTGCCGCTGCTGACACTGCCACCGCTGACCGGTACTTTTGTTGCCATTGTGCTGTTTGCCTTGTTTCCGGTGATGCTGTATTTATCCTGGTTTTATGACATCACCAGCAATGGCATTGTGCTGACCCCCGCCGATGAACAAGGTACGACCGTCCCGCTCAACTGGAAAAATTGGACCGCTTTATTTTGCATTTTGCTGGTCTCGGCTGGCCTTGGTTCAAGTTATTACCAACAAGTTCGGGCCAACAACCTCAAGGCGCAGGAGGGCACGCCATGGGTGCTGACGGCGGACTCGATTGCCGTCGCCGGTTTTAAAGATCAAAGCCCCGAGCAAGACCAGCAATATCTAACCGAAGGTTTAACCGAAGAAATCACCAGTTTGCTGGGCAAAATGCCAAATCTCACCGTTGCTGCTTCCGGCTCTGGCTTGGTGTTAACCAAACAAGGGCTGGACCCAGTGGCCATCGGCCGACGGCTTGGCGTAAAAACGGTGTTGACCGGCAGTATCCGTCGCAGCGGCGATCAGCTTAAAGTACGGCTGGAACTTTTAGAAACCGACAACGGCCATACGCTCTGGACCGAAACCCTGCAGCGCAGTTTAAGTGACGTGTTTGCACTAGAAACCGAAATTGCCCGTTCGGTGGTGAATCTGCTGCAAGACAATTACCTCGAGCAAACCGCCATCAGCAACCACGCCAATACCCAAAGTGTCGATGCTTATGTGGTGTACCTCAAAGGCCGCGAGCAATATCGGCGGCAAACCACCGAAGCATTAAAAGAAGCACGCAAATTATTTGAACAAGCTATTACCTTAGACCCGGAATATGCCCAGGCTTATGTCGCCTTGGCTGATACTTTTGTACTGCTTAGTGAAGGAAAAAGTGAGTTTGGCGTGTTAAAGCCTGAGATCGCCGCCCAGCTTGCCAGTGAAAATTTGGCCAAAGCCTTACTGCGCCAGCCACAAATGGCAGAAGCTTTTGCGGTGCAGGGCAAAGTATTTGAATTTCAGCAACAAGACGATCAAGCGCTGGCGGCTTATGATAAAGCCATTCGCCTCAACCCAAACTTGGCGATAGCCCATATGTGGCGCTATCAATTGCTGAAGCAACAAGGTCGGTATGAAGAGTCTTTGCTCGCGTTGGAGCAATCTTATCGGCTCGATCCGGTGTCGGTGACCACGTTATATAACAGCGCGCTGGAACTCTCGTTACGCGGCGTTTACCCTGAAGCATCACAACGTTTTTCACAACTGATAGCCGATTTCCCCGCTTCACCCTGGGGCTATGCTGGCCTTGGCAGTATCGCCGCGTTGCAGGGAAAACTCGCCGCGAGTATTCAATATTGGCAACAAGCGTATCAGCGATCACCACAAAATAAACAGCTTAAAAGTCAGTATGTTGCCGTCATTTTGCGCCTCGGCATGGTCGAACAGGCTCGGCCACTTGCCGTTGAACCTTATTATCAAGCGACCTTGTTGTTATTAAGTGGCGCCTATACCGAATTATTCGAAAGGATGGCGTTTGAACTGGCGGCCAACCCAGACGATGGCTGGGTAGCGTTTGAAGCGGGTTGGTATCAGTTATTAGTCGGCGACAAAAGCAAAGGCATTGCGCTGCTACTGAAGGCGGACAAGCTTATCGCTCAGGCTGAACTTTACAGCATGCCCGATTGTAGCCCAGCAATTGAACTGGCCTGGGCGCTACAACAAACAAACAATGACGCTGCAGCTGCGCCTTATATTAAAAAATGTCAGCAGCAGCTGACCGACGCCAGAGCCGGTCAATTGATTGACTGGCGACTGGACTATTTGGCGGCGCGACTGGCGGCGCTAACAGCTGAGCACGATGTCGCCATGCAACACCTCGAGCGGGCAATTCAGCTGGGATGGCGCGAATGGTGGCTTAGCCGTGATCCGGTGCTGGACTCGCTCCAGCACCACGACCAATTCCTAAAGCTGCAGCAGAATTTGTCGTTATTGATGGCCGAAGATAAAAAACAAGCGCTGTTGTTATTTGCAGAACCGCCAGCGCAACAGGCTACCGCCCAATAGCAACAATACCACGCTGGCTGGAGCCGGCACCGGGTTTGCCGGCGGTTTGTCACCTGCTAAAATAACCACTCTTGCCCCAGCGGAGCTAAAACTCAAACTTTCCGCGGCCGTCCAATTGTAACTGCAGCTGCTGCTACTCGGATCACCAGCAATTAATTCTCCACAATTTAAATCGTCGGAATGCACACTGGGATCGCGATAAAACTGATAACCTGCCCCAGCATAAAAGGTCGCCAGCAAGCTAATTTGATATTCGCCCGGCAGCAGCAGCGGCATCACAGTATCTAGCAATACCAGCTGATCCAAATTGCCGCCCACAAACGATTGACGGTAACCGGCGCCAGTCAAAGTCCAGACTAAGTCCATCCGGGCGGCATTTGCAAAAAACATCGCCATAAACCCTTCAAATTGCAGCGATTCATTTTGATAAAACTGGTAATAACAAGGATCGTTGACAAAACCAGGCGGTGGGAAACTAATATCGACATAACAAGAGCTCGGCACCGCAAATAACGGAATATGGCCACTGACCAATGTTTGGCGATCGGTGGCAATAAAGCCCGTTTTTACGCCTAAGGCATTGCGTTGATCATCGGCGATCCGATAAAAATTTTGAGCATCAGAAGAGCTATCATGGCCAATACCACCGCCTCGGATCAATGCCGCAGCAGCCAAGTTACTGATAAACAACATGCTGACCAGCAGCAGAAAAAACATCCTGTTCATTTGGTGTAACCTCATCATGGGTGAAAGATTCGGGTACCGCTGTTTCCCATTTATTGAAGCATCAGCGCGGCAACTTCGCATGTCCGGCCGCAACGCTGTTTAATTCAAGCAGAATGCTGTTAAATAGCGAATAATCGCCGCAAAGTTGCCGGTTTTTCACCCTAAGATTGCAGGAAGTTCATTATTCAGTTTAATTTAACCCAGTAGATTAACCGCTAAGCAACACCGCTGATTGCATCACACCAGCACGGCCAAGCGATAACTGCAAAACCAGCCGTTGTGATTGTGCGAAAATGTCAGTACGCTGCCGGACGCTGGCCTTCAGTGGCCATGTAACGCCCACCCAATGTCACTGCTTTGCCATTGCCCTGCGCTTTACCGCTGATTAAAATGCGCTGTTTTGTTTTTCCAGGAGTTGTTATGAATAAAAGTTTGATCACCAACTTAGTCGCCCTACTGGCGATAGCAATTGGCTGGTTGGCAGCGGTCCCTTGGCTTTGGACCATGGGTTTATTTGCCTTTTCTGGCGCCATTACCAATTGGTTGGCAATCCATATGTTGTTTGAAAAAGTGCCGCTACTCTATGGCTCAGGCGTGATCCCTGCGCGGTTTACCGACATTAAAATCGCCTTAAAAGAACTGGTAATGGAACAATTTTTTAGCAGCCAAAACCTGCAACGTCTCGCCGCTGCGAACGACGACCCAGCAAGCTCGCCTGCCATCCAACTACAACTGGCGCCGGTAATTGAAGCCATTGATTTATCGCCGGCTTTTGCGGCGTTACTCGACACAGTACAACAATCTTCGTTGGGTGGCATGTTGGCGATGTTTGGCGGGCCGCAAATGTTGCTACCGCTGGAACAACCGTTTATTACCAAGTTACGTGCGTCATTAATTGAGTTGGCCGACAGCCCTGAAATCCAACACCAATTACAGCAACAACTGGCCAGTGGTGAAAACATCAGCCAGCTACAACCGAAAATTGCCTTGTTGGTACAAGCCAGATTGGACGAACTAACACCACAACTAGTGAAAGAGCTGATTCAACAACTGATTGCTCAGCATCTTGGCTGGTTGGTGGTTTGGGGGGGCGTGTTTGGCGGTCTGATTGGACTGGTCAGCGCATTGCTGCCAAAGATTTAAGTCGTCAAAGTCTTAATGCTATTCAGTATAAATGCGCCTCTGGGTGCTGCCAGCACGCTACCACTGCAAAACCTGTTGCTCTTGTTTTGCAGTGGTTTTAATTCTAGGTCATTGTTTGCGCGCCATTGGCCGCCAACTGCAGGCCAACTTTAAAGCGCGCCCTTAGCGCTGATAATGCTGCTTGTGTAGCTTAATCACTTCACTAAACATCACCACCCAGTCTGGGTCAAACTGGCTACCGGAACCACTATTCACATGCTGCAGCGCTTTAATCAGCGAGCGCTTCCGTTGCTCGTGGGTATCGCCATCACCCGCTAAATTGTCGAACTCGTCGGCAATACGCAATAGTTTGGCGCCTTCACTAATATCGGCACCATCCAGCGCGTCGGGAAAACCGCTGCCATCATGATGTTCATGATGTTGCCAAATCATGGCTGCAGCGTCCTGCCAGCGCGGTGAACTCGCCACCAGACTGGCGCCCATATCGGCATGGCGCATCCAAACACTTAATTGCGCCGGATCAGCCAGTCCTTGTGCATCGAGCATATTCAATGGCAAAAATGACATGCCCAAATCGTGTAACATCACTGCCACGGCCAGTTGCACGGTATCCACTTTCGCCCCAGCTAACCGGTTCATTTCCAGCACTAAAAATAACTGGCGGGCGGTACGGCCAAGCCAGCGTGGATGACGTTGCTCGAGCGCTGGGATCAGCTGAATAAAAAACTCTAAGTCAGCATCCATTCGGATGCCGTAATGTTGTAATAAACGTCGACATGCCGCGATTGCCGATGATGCCGACGGGTCGCTCACGGCGGGGGTGTTTTGCACAACGGTGTCGGGCAACACATCCTCAGTAATTTCCAAAGCCTGTGGATGCTGGGGATCAAGCAAGCCCAGAATATGCCGGATACGTTGTTCGCGGGAACGTTCATCGGCGCTCGCTAGGCCGGTCAATCGTTGACAAATTTGTTGTAAAGTGGCGGTGGTTAAAGGTTTAGGTTCGTCAGCGATGCTGGCTTGAACCCATTGCTGAGTGCGGTCGAGCGTTAACTGGATCACATCACACAACGCGCCGTCATACGCCATATGCCCTTTGCGGATATCATCCAGCACATCTTCCAGACTTTGCAGCAACGGGATCAGCGAAAATAACCCAATAAAACCTAAATTGCCTTTGATGGTATGCACCACCCGGAAAATGCCATGCAGCAATTCTGCTTGTTGTGGATTCTGTTCCAGTTCTATCAGGGTACTTTCACATTGCTCGTAGGCATCGCGAAAGTCTTCGAAAAAGTCATCGACACAATCACGTTGTAATTCATCAGGGCGGTTTAGGTTGAGCTGGCTCATGGGCTATCTCGTTGTATAGCAAAACAGCAGTGTAAACAGGACTGCGATGACTGTATAGCGAAAACCGAGGGCAAAGCCGTCATTTTTCCGCTTGCAAATCATACAGCTGTGCCGTTAATCTGCATCAGGCTTTTACTAAAAACGGTACACAAGCTGCAGCTTAGTTCCACCCCATCATGTCATTGCCACTAGGAGTCACGGATGCCCGCGCAAGCCACTGTTGTGAAATACCAGAGCACTACCTATCGCAAAACAATCAACAGCTCAGCACTACAAGCCTTGCGGTTACTAGCTTGGAGCGCAGCACTATGGCTGCCGCTGCCTTATGCCATAGCCGCTAGCCACCCCGCCGTTACTGGAGCGACGGCAGCAACAGCACCGGCATCGCTGCGGCTGATCAGCTACAACATCCGTTGTGGGTATTGCGAGCCACTGGGCAGCCCGCATCATTGGGACACCCGCAAATTTTTGCTGGTGCATCAGCTCAAGCTATTGCAGCCTGATTTGATTGCCTTGCAGGAAGCCGAACATTTTCAAATCACCGAACTGACGCAGTTGATGCCGGAATACCGCTGGTATGGCCTAGGACGCGACGATGGCAAACAACAAGGTGAAGCAACGGCGGTGTTATACCGGCACCGCAAATTGGCACTGCGCGAAGCAAAAACTTTTTGGTTATCGCCGACACCACAGCAAGTATCTAAAGGCTGGGGGGCCAACTTAAATCGGACACTGACATTTACCCACTTTAGCCTGCTGCCGCCCACAGGCACGAAGCGCTTAGCGACAGCAGCGCCCTCCCAGACACCGGCGCAGTTTTATCTGCTCAATACCCATTTTGATCACGAAAGCGACGAAGCGCGCCGCCAAAGTGCCGCGCTCATTTTGCAACAAGCTGCCCGCTTACCGGCAGCCATGCCCTTGCTGCTAACCGGCGATTTAAATCTGACCGCCGCCCATCCGGCTTATCAATTATTAAGTAGCAAATTACAGGACGCCGCGTTATTAGCAACCGCCGGTGACAGCGCAAACACCGCCACTTTTAATGGTTTTGGCAAAGCTTCTGCCAACGGCGTCGGAAAAATTGACTTTGTTTTTATCCGAGGCCCACTGCACGTGCAAAAACACTGGATTGAACAACGCCGCGATCAGGGGCTTTATCCGTCAGATCACGACCCGGTGATTGTTGATTTCACACTCAATGAGGACAAGCCGATGCCATCGATGCCATAATTAGCTTTATTCTGAGCAGCTTTTTCTGGGCCGTTTGTTTTCGAGCCGATTTATTTAAGCCAGCCAATTCGCAACCACCGCCCTGCGCGGGTGTTGCTTATGCACTGTCCGCTCAGTCACATCCGGTACAAGCACCAACATCAAGCTTGCATCCGGATGATTTGAAAATAGTACAAACACGCCAACTGATCATGTTGTAGCAGCAGCGTCAACATCGTTGCTAGGTTGAGCTACTGATCAAAACAATCAGCCCCTGCAGTGGCAAGGGCTGTTACAAGGGAAACAGGATGTGGTTTAAAATTTCGACTTTTAACAACAAACCGTTGTGGCTTTTAGCGCTACTGTGGCTTGGCCTTTTTACAACCTCAGCGCACGCGCATGGCGTGGCGGTTGGAGATCAGGCTTTTATCGAGCAAGCCAAAGGTCTGCAACTGTTGCCGTTTATTTACCTGGGTGCCAAACACATGGTCACCGGCTATGACCACCTGCTGTTTTTAGCAGGCGTGATCTTCTTTTTATACCGGATGAAAGATATTGCGGTGTACGTGACCCTATTTGCCGTTGGCCACAGCGTGACGCTGCTTGGCGGCGTGCTGAGCGGCTTTCATGTCAATCCATATCTGGTTGATGCACTGATTGGTATTTCGATTGTGTATAAGGCGCTGGATAACATGCAAGCGTTTGAGAGCTGGTTTGGCAAAAGGCCCGACCCAAAACTAATGGTGGCTTTATTTGGCCTTATCCATGGTTTTGGTCTTGCCAGTAAAGTGCAGGATTTTGCCCTGGATCCGGCTGGGCTGGTTGGCAATATGCTGGCCTTTAACATCGGTGTTGAATTAGGACAATTGCTGGCGCTGGGACTTATTTTAATCCTGATGAATTTTTGGCGGTTAAGCCCTTCATTTCATCGTCACGCTTTTCGTTCCAATCAGCTGCTGATGAGTGCAGGTTTTGTTTTCTTTTTTTATCAGTTAACTGGCATGTTTGTGGTCGTGTAAGGAATTGTGATGAACACATTTATCGAAAAAACAGCACCAAGTAAAAAGTCATTGTTAAAAGCCACAGTTGCAGCTGCGGTGGTAGCGGCCGTGATCACGGTCAGCTTTATTCTACCGGCTGAGTATGGCATTGATCCGACGGGGATCGGCAAACTGACCGGCCTGACGCTGATTGCTGAAGCAGGTAAGGCAGAAGCTGAAGTACAGGAAGAACAGGAAGTGCAACCTGCGCCAGCGACCGAGGGCAATCTGCTTGCCGGAGCGGGAGTAAGCCCGGTCAGCAAACAAGATACTGAGCTAAAAAGTAAAACCATGGCGCTGACGTTAGCACCAGGTAAAGGTGCAGAGCTCAAAGCCAAAATGCAAAAAGGCCAGACGGTCGTATTCAGCTGGGCATCCAATGCGCAGCCACTTCTGGTCGATATGCACGGCGAGGAAGTGAATGCCAAAACCGATGAATACACCAGTTATTGGCTAGAACGGGCGCAAAGTGCCGGTCGTGGCAATTTTGTTGCGCCATTTGACGGCACCCATGGCTGGTATTGGAAAAATAAAGGTACCGAGCCGGTCACTGTTACCATCACGATTCACGGCTTTTTCGCCGATTTTTATCAACCGTAGTAACTAACCAGGAAACGTTTCATATGAAAAAACTCACTGCATTCATTCTTGGCTTTGGGCTGACACTGGCATCACAACAAGTGTTGGCGCACAGCAATCACGCTGATGTAGAGCCGATTGACCATGCTGAAGCATCGACCAAGGCACATCAGGTGCTGGATAAATTAGTGACTGGGAAAAAGCTAGCAAACAGCTGGAAAATGGCAAAACCTGCAGACATTAGTCCGAAAAAGTCGCATCACGGCGATACCGTTTGGGTTGTCAGTTACCTGAACGTCGAGGAAAAAGACAGTAACAAGCAAAAGCTATACATCGTACTGGATGAAGTTGGTAACGTATTATCAGCGGAACATACCGAAAAGCTTTGAACTGTAGCTAATCTTGCGTTTTAAGGCCGACACTCTGCGTGTCGGCCTTTGTTTTTTTGGCAAAGTTCAGACGTGTTTGCAAAAAACAGTGTCTGCGAGAAGTCGTGCATCAGGCCGACAATTTTAAGAACGCTAAGGGTCAGGGGTTTTATCCGTCAGATCACGACCCGGTGATCGTTGATTTCACACTCAATGAGGACAAGCACCAACATCAAGCTTGATCCGGATCATTTAAAAATAGCGCCATCAACGCTGACTGCTCA
Source organism: Rheinheimera sp. (assembly GCA_037968955.1). Lineage (GTDB taxonomy): Bacteria > Pseudomonadota > Gammaproteobacteria > Enterobacterales > Alteromonadaceae > Pararheinheimera. The sequence goes on from JBBKWN010000075.1 coordinate 24,869, forward strand.
TTTTATAGCAGCGTCAACATCGTTGTTTGGTTGCGAGGAAAGGTAGGATTTTCTGAACAACGGGTTTATGCCAGTTGCTGTCATAGCGGTGGCTCGATAAAACTGGTTTTGACGATCCGCTGTGCCACCAAAGCGATTTGTCATAAAGTTATGATTGTATGAGAGGGTTACAGTCGCTTAGATCTAAGCGAAGTTTATATCGCCAAAAAACTCAGTTCTGTTGCGACCATTTTCTTTTGCTTTATACAACGCGATGTCAGCTTCTTTCACCAGTTTCTCGATAACATGAGAAGAAGTTAAATGATCAGCGTTTAAAGTAGACACTCCAACGCTAATAGACAATGTTTTATCTCCTGCAAGCTTAATATGATGAACTTCTAGATGCAGCCGCTCACAGAATATTCGAGTATTTTCCAGGTCGGAGTTGTACAAGACCACTAAAAACTCTTCTCCTCCCCATCGCGCAACAATATCACTAGTGCGGGTAATGTTTTTTAAAATAGAAGAAATTTCAATCAAAATTTCATCACCTCGGCCATGCCCAGAGGTATCATTAATTTTTTTAAACCAATCTATGTCTATTTGCAGGAATGAAGTAGGCACAAATTTACGTCTTAGTTGATGAATGATTTTGGTAACATCATCAATTGCAGCTCTACGATTGAGTAAATTTGTCAGCGGTTCAATTCTTGTCAACAAAGATAACTCTTCAGTTTTTTTCTCTAAATGCTCCCTCGCAGCTAAAAGCTCTTGATATAGTTTGTCACGAGTAACCGCGATATATATAGACCAATATATTTTTGAATCCACTAACTTGGCATTCGCAACAGCGGGGACTTTTTCGTTCGAATTTAATACTAGCGATATTTGTATTTCTTGGCATGCGCCAGCAGTCACAATAGATGGCCGAATATAACTTTCGAAAAATATAGCACTCGCCTTAGAAACAATATCAAACAGGCTATATTTAGCTGTCTCATTTGCGTCTAACCCCAACATTTCCGTGGCATATTGATTACAATATTCAAGTCTATTGGTTTCCATATCCGTTGTTATTAATATGCACGGGAAAGAATCTAAGGTTGGTTGACTCATGCTAGAAATTGTTTAATGAGTTGAATCACTTTGTCAGCGTCCGTCATATGCAGGCAATGCCCATGAGAATCAATCACTTCAATAATAGAGTTGGGTATTTCTTGATGAATATATTGACCTATTTCAACCGAAGCTAAATTGTCGTCTTTGCTTTGTAATATCAGTGTTGGCAGATGCAGCTTGCTTAAAGCTGCTCTGTCATCCGAAAAGAATGTGGCCCTTGCAAAGGGTTTAGCATACTGTGGGTCAGTAGAACAAAAACTTGCTTCCAGCTCTTTAGTGAGTTCGCTTGTATTACTTTGCCCCATCACTAAAGGAGCTAGGTAATTGGCCCACCCTATATAGTTTTTGTCCATTAAGTTGATCAGTTCTTCTAGATCATCTCTTTCAAAACCACCAAAATAATCTGGAGGAGCGTTCAAAAAACAAGGCGAAGGGCAAATCATGACTATTTTTGAAAAAATAGTTGGATATTGAAGTGCAGCGAGCACACCAATAATGCTACTAACAGAGTGTCCAATAAATACAATATTTTGAAGATTTAACTCTTCGCAAATTTCAATAACATCTTGGGCATAACCATCAAGTGATGTGTACCTTTTTTTATCAAAGGCAGAGGTGTCCGATTGCCCACATCCTACATAGTCAAATAAAACAACTTTATAATCAGATTCCAGTGTTGGCAGCATAAATCGCCACATATTTTGGTTACAGCCAAAACCATGAGCAAGCATCAGTGTGGTCTCACCATCGCCTGTCACTTTGACATTATTTCGCTCTAGTACACGGATGTTTGTGGGCATATTTAGATAAACTAGCTAAATAAATTTTGACCATAATGTTCAAATAAAACTCTTAAAGCAATCTACAAATGAGATATCTTCATTGATGCGGGCTTTCGAGCGATTCAGGGCGCCTTTTGTCAAACCTTCGGGGCCAGCTAGAGCTGTTCAACATTGCTCCTGCAAGGTTGTGGCGAAGCAAAATAAGTAACTCGCCATCGGCGAAATCGATGCAAAAACCTTTGCACCAACCAAACTAGCAGCCTGCTGATGAAAAAAGCAGCCTTCTTCAACGCAAATAAACAACCTTATTTGTTGTCGCAAATATCCGCTACTCGAGCTAAGCCGCTAAGTAGACGATGAAAGCATGCCTACAATATTTGTCGGATCACTACTCGCGCGAGCAAGCCGGTCTTGCACTGCGCTCCATTGCGGGTCGGTGCCCGGCAATTCCAGCAAAATTGTGTCAACCCCCAGCGCATCGGCTTCGTACATCACCCGATATAACGCGCGGCCATAGGCAACCGGGTCGGACGGCATCTGAAAAGAGACCTGTTGTGGTAGCGCATGAGGCCGCGGCGTGGCCAATGGCGTGATGTGCAGCACGGCGACCTTTTGCTGAGTGCCGTCTAAATACTGCGATAACGCGCTAAACGTCAGGCAATACAAGGGTGTGTTCGGTTGATAATGCGCTAACACATTGCCCGATACTTTCACCTGATGTTTCTTGGGTTGATGCACCGCAAACCCCAATACCTGCTCCAATGCCGCAACACCAATAGGGCCAGCACGTAACACTTCTACCCGATCCCCCAGCAGACTGACAATGGTCGATTCCAAACCAAACTCACAATCGCCGCCATCCAGCACCGCATCCACCTTGCCGGCCATCGTTGCCATCACTTGCTGCGCACTGGTCGGGCTGAGCTTTTTATAAGGGTTGGCCGAAGGGGCGGCCACCGCCAATTTAAATCGTGTTAACAGTTCCAAAAGCACTGGATGTGCCGGAACCCGCAAACCAATACTATCAAGCCCACCGGTGACCACAGGGCTAACATGATCGGCCTTTTGCAATAACAGCGTCAGCGGCCCGGGCCAAAATGCTTCGGCCAATACATAGGCACTTGGCGGAATGTGCTGTGCCCAGTGCGTTAACGCCGAAATATCATGCAGATGCACAATCAGCGGATGATCCGCTGGCCGGCCTTTGGCTGTAAAAATAGCGCTGACGGCGTCGGGGTTGGTGGCATCGGCCGCTAAACCGTATACCGTCTCCGTCGGCACCGCAACGAGCTTACCTTGTTGTAATAACTCACCCGCACGCTCTAGTTGCGCTGTGCTCGCCGGATTTAATAACTCTGTGTTCAACACCCAAAAGCCTCTTTATCAATGTTAATCGTGACATGGTATATAAAAGCGTGCCGCAAATTCTCCTCGCAAAGGTCAACACACTTGGGCCATGGATTATACAGCGCGGCGCTCATCCAATCCTTTTGGGCACCAAAAAAGTGAGTAAAATGACTGATCCAAGTGAATATGACAATCAAAAAAATACCGCCAGAGCCATGCTACTGAATTTACAGCCAAAGCCCTGAAACTGGCCGAAGGGGCGGCGTTGCTAAAGCTTGCCGCAAACGCAAAATCGGTATTTCACACATCGGTATTTCACACATTGGTATTTCACACACATTGGTATTTCACACACATTGGTTTTTCACACATCGGTCACTGGCGCACCGCCATCGAAAAAAACCGCCAGCCGCCAGCGCGAAGCCGAACAGGCCACCGAAGATGGGCAACACACAGGCGTTAAAACCATGATCAACAGCATCACAAAGACGGATTAAGTGAAAAAGGCGGCGATGCCAAGGTCAACAACCCCAGGCTCACCACTTCGACACGCAGCCCCTTTGTGGGGCCGCGCTTTGCGGATTAAAACCAGCGGCTATAAAACTAGCCGCAATTAAACTAACAGCAATTAAACTAACAGCAATAAAGCAGATACAAACCTGTTTATGGCGCCGTATCACAGGCTAAGTCGGCAGTAGCGGTCGCCGGGCTGTACCTGATATTTGATAGCGTCAACTGGTAACCGGTTGCACTGCCTGCGGTATGTAAAATGAACGGTTGCGTCAGATGATTCAGCGCCGCGCCTTTGCCGGCAAAACAGCTTAAATCAAGCACCAGTTTATGAAATTGCTGACTGGCTTTGCTTGCCAGCAGCGGTGTCAGATCGATCTCGGCACCACAGCCGGACGCACAACCTAAACCAAGTAACAGCGGCGTTGTCGGCGGCTGGCTAAATTTGACATCCAGCACCAACTGACCATAACCACTGGCGTCCAGCGGCGTTTGCGCCTGTAACACCACTTTGGCAGTCGAAGCCGCCGCAAAGCTTAGTTGTAATGCATCTTCTTGTTTTTGCCAGTTCACCGCCGTCAAGCTCAAGCTACCATCCGGGCTTTGCGCTTTATTGCCAGTCACCACCGTCGCACCAGATCCATCTTGCAGCTGCAGACTAAAACCAGCTGCCGCGCGACGCTCAAATAAACTCAGGCTGTCATTTTGCACCTGCAGGACCGCCGCTTGTTCCGACAAATTATCGGCCAGCTCGGTTTTATCGCGCAGCGTCAAACCATACCCCAGTGCAAATAACGGATCGTAACCGGCATCGCCTTGATTCAACGGTTGTGGATCGGCATTTTGTGGCCAGGAAAACGGTAGCTTGCCTTTAAAATCATACAAAATGCTGCCATCTGCTTGGCGGAATAACACTTGCGCTACCGCCTGACCAGCACTGCCCGGCAACCAGGCTGCAACAAAAGCATCTGACTGATTCAGCTCCGGATTCACCCACAACGGCCGACCGGATAAAAATACCGTCACCACGGGAATACCGGCGGCTTTGAGTTGTTTCAACAATTGTAGATCGGTATTTTTACCCGCTTGATAATCCAAACTTTTCAGATCGCCATCAAACTCGGCGTAAGGGTTTTCCCCCATCACCACAATGGCCACATCCGGTTTTTGCTGATAGCTGCCATCCACTGCCAGGCTCACTTCGCCGCCCGCTGCCTGCACCTGCTGCGCAATGCCGGCAAAAATTGATTGTCCATGCGGGAAGTCGCTATTCTGGTTACCGGTCCCCTGCCAGCTCAGTGTCCAGCCGCCACTTTGTTTGCCGATATTATCAGCGCCATCACCAGCCACCAGCACCCGCTGTTTCGGCGCCAGCGGTAACAACTGCTGATTATTTTTAAGCAGCACTAACGATTCCCGCACCGCTTGGGCTGCGAGGGCCTGATGTTCAGGATGACCAATCAGCTGTTGCTGTCCGGCCAATGCTTGGGCCGCTGGTTCACCGCGTTCGAATAAACCGGCACGAATTTTCACCCGCAAAATCCGGCTCACTGCATCATCCAATCTGGCCTGACTGATGTCGCCATTCGCAACCTGCGCCAGCATCGTCTGATACAACAACTTCCAATCTTCCGGCACCATCAAAATATCAACACCGGCATTAAAAGCGGCGGCACAATTGTGATTGCTGCAGCCTGGTAACTGGCCATGGCCGTTCCAGTCCCCCACCACAATGCCGTCAAACCCCAGCCGACCTTTGAGCACATCAGTCAGTAAATACTGATTGCCATGCATTTTTTCGCCTTGCCAGCTGTTAAACGACGCCATCACCGTCTGTACACCGGCCTGCAGTGTGCTGAAATAACCTTTGGCATGCCACTTCACTAGTTCGGCTTCAGATAACAAATTATTGCCCTGATCTTTGCCTTGATCAGTACCGCCATCCCCCAGATAGTGCTTCGCGGTTGCGATCACTTGGCCCGGCGCCAGCATCGACGGCCCCACCGTACCCTGCAAGCCACGCACTAAGGCCGCGCCCAGTTGCTGCACTATGGTTGGATCTTCAGCATAACTTTCATAACTGCGACCCCAACGATCATCCCGTGCCACAGCCACCGTCGGCGCAAAAACCCAATGAATGCCGGTGGCGGCCACTTCTTTGGCGGTGGCGGCGCCAATCGCCTGCACCAACTGCGGATTATTGGCGGCACCTAAACCAATATTGTGTGGAAAAATGGTGGCACCATAGACATTGTTGTGACCATGCACCGCGTCAGTGCCCCACAGCGGCGGAATGCGGCTGCCATCCAAGCTGTCATCGACACCGGCAAGATAATATTGCTGCGCCAGCGCCAACCAATCGGCCGCGGCGGCCTGTTTATTGTTCTGCGGATAAGCGCCGCCGCCATTTAAATAAGAGCCAAAACCGTACTGCCGCATCTCTTCAACTGTGATCCAGCGGATATCCGGCTGGATCACCTGCGCCACTTTTTGCGCCGGCGTCATTGCCGCCAACAAGGCATGCAGCCGTTGTTCGACTTTTTTATCTACCCCCAATGGACTGACAATTTTTGGCCATAACGTTACATCCCCAGCCTTGCGGCCAGCGGATGGCGACGGCGTTTTAACCAGCGTGCTGGCTAGCTTCGAACTATCTTGCTGCTCGCCTGGCTGTGAAGCCGGACCACAGCCCGTCAACAGCGCGACGATCACCGCCGCGGTTAAAGTTTTGCGCAGCGGCAATTGGCCGCTGGCTGCGGGTCTGGTTGCTGGTATTGTTGCTGGTATTGTTAACATGGGTCTTCCTTACAATTCGGCGCGACGCCTGCAATAGCTAGCGGACGCTGCATAAACATGGTGGTGGTTCGGCGAAGCCATAGCGCTGCGCATGTCGCACATTGCTTCGACAACGAATGGGCTCTGTTCAGGCCGCAGGCAACAGCAACGTCAGTACACTTTGCGCCGGTAGCTGGTAGCTATGCTGATCCTGCAACTTAAGATTAAACAGCTGCTTAGCGTCACTATTGTTCAGCACAATCAGCACCTGCTGTCCGTCCGGTCTTAAAAACGCCACGGTTTTTAAAGGCGCTGGCTGTGTTGATTCAATCCGCCACGAACCGGGCGGCACCGCTTTACCGGCGTGGGCAATCACGTAATACGCCACATTACGCTGCACCTCATCGCCGCGAATGGTTAAAGCGCCCAAACATTGAAAACAACCGCCGTCGGTAAAAGGACGCTGGGCAGCATCAGCCGCCAAATTCCATTCCAGCACGTTTTTGGCATAGTTGCGGGTCGCACCAATGATCAGCTGCTCGATATGCCACAGCAAAGTGCCATTAAAATCAGATTTTGCGCCGACCCATTGCTCGGTGAAATAAATGTGTTTATCCGGGTGCGCCGCACGTAACTTGGCAAGTTCATCAATACTACCGTTATAAAGATGAAAGGCCGTACCATCGATAAAAGCTTTGGCCTTGGCATCGTTTAACACCGCCAGCGGATATTCCACATGGTCTGGGTTGTGATCATAAATAATGATTTTGCTGCGAATACCGGCCGCTTGAAAGGCAGGGCCTAACTGGTTTTTAACAAAAGCCGCTTGATCCCAAGCGTGCATCAACAAACTTGGGTTGTTGTGAATGTTCAGCGGTTCATTTTGCACTGTCACCGCATCAATCCGGATGCCGTGCTGCTGCATGCCCTGAATGTATTTCACAAAATAATGGGCATAGGCCGGGTAATACTGCTCCAGCAATTCGCCACCGACAGTGCTCTGGTTGGTTTTCATCCAGGCCGGAGGTGACCAAGGACTGGCTAAAATTTTCAGCTCTGGCTGTAGCTGCAGAATTTCTTTTAACAGCGGAATTAAATAAGCTTCATCGTGTTTGAGTGAAAACGATGTTAGCGCGACATCAGTCTCACCGGCAGGTAGATCGACATAACTAAAAGGCGCCGGATCTAAATCAGAAGCACCCAGACTGACACGTAAATAACTGACGCCAATGCCTTGGCTGGTAAACAATTCACGCAGCAACGCCGCCCGTGCCGGCTTGGACATCTGCATTAGATGCATAGCGCTGCCACCAGTCAGGGTATAGCCAAAACCATCCATTTGTTGATGCCGCGCCGCGCTGTTGATCTGAATAAGTGGTGCCGTTGCTTGGTAGGGCCGTAACACGGTTTTGCCATCCTGCTGTAACAACCACTGCTGATCACCGCTGGTGAGCCAAAGCGGCGGTGCACTTTCTGTCGCCACCGCGCTCGCCGTTAACCCGCAAACAGCGAGCGCGATTGCGTACTGCACGGTTCGGTGCAGCAGCAGAAACACTGGCGAGAGTGCCTGCGCGGCCAAATTTTGCCAAAAAAACTGCATAAACAACCCTTGTTAGTTAAGTAAAAGCGGCCATCAACTTTCAGCCGCTGACAAGCGCGCCAAAAATTGCGCATGCGTCGGCATTCGATCAACACAACGACCAATCACGCTGGCGGTGGATTGCAAAAACTGTTGTAGCTCGGTGGCGGTTTTAAGCTCGGTGAGTGGGTCAAAACGTTGGGGGATCAAACCTTGCCCTAATAACACTTGCACCCAACTGTCTTCACGAAAAAGCTCGTCTGCCACTCGGTGCACCCGGCCATAACTGTGAAAAATCTCCAATTTTTGCGCCAAGCTGTCCGGCAATGCCATTTGCCGGCAATGCAGCCAGAATGGGCTGTCATCGCGTTTGGTGACGCAATAATGCGCAATGATAAAATCGCGGATCCGCAGCATTTCTTCATCGGCCAGTGCGTTGTAATGATCAATATTGCTTTGGGCAAAGCTGCGATCCGGAAACAAGTTAACCAGTCGGGTAATTGCCGTTTGCACCAGATGCAAACTGGTTGATTCCAAAGGTTCCAGAAAACCACTGGCCAAGCCAATCGCCACACAATTGCCCTGCCACATTTTTTTGCGCTTCCCGGTGCGAAAGCGAATTAACCGCGGATCGGCCGTCGCGGCACTGGGTAAATGTGCCATCAGGCTATCGAGCGCCTGCTGATCGGTACTAAAAGCCGACGAAAACACCATGCCATTACCGGTGCGGTGTTGTAGCGGGATCCGCCATTGCCAACCTGCCTTATGGGCAGTTGCACGGGTAAAAGGTGGCAAATCGGGCAGACGCGCACAAGGCACCGCCCAAGCGCTATCGGCGGGCAGCCAATGGCTCCAATCGTCAAAGCCGACTGCTAAAGTTTGTTCAATTAATAGCGCGCGTAAACCGGAACAATCGAGAAATAAATCGCCCGCAATCCGTCGGCCATCGGCAAGCACTAAACTGTCGATATGACCCGACACTGGCTGGCGTGTCACTTCAACAATTTTGCCTTCGACCCGCTGCACGCCCCGCGCTTCACTATGGCGGCGCAAAAATGCCGCATATAAACCGGCATCAAAATGGTAGGCATAGGCAATTTCTGCCAACGGCGATTTGGCTTGACTGCTGTCAGGCGGCATAAATTTGTGCTGTGCCGCCATTTTGGCCGTTACACAATATTGCTCAAACGGCAGCACTTCACCTTGCGCCCGCGCGCGCAGCCAATATTGATAAAAGCTCAGCCATTCCCACTGTCGCCCGAGCGCGCCAAAGGCATGAAAGTACTGTTCACCTTTCTCACCCCAGTTGCAAAACTCGATGCCGAGCTTAAACGTGGCTTTGGTTTCGCGGATAAAATCGGCCTCGCTAATGCCACACAGCTGGTTAAATACTTTAATCGCCGGAATGGTGGCCTCACCGACACCGACGGTTGAAATTTCTTCAGATTCAACAAGTTGGATCTGATATTTCTGCAAAGTTAAACTAGAAAGTAAAGCGGCGCTCATCCAACCGGATGAGCCTCCGCCGACAATCACAATGGTTTTGATTTGCTCAAGCATTGTGGATCTCCGCCATTACAGCTTGTAACTGACGCCAAATAACAGCTGACGGCCGTATTCTTCATACACTTCTGGGAAATAACCGCCGGTTTCACTCAGCGTATTCAGCCTAGTGGTATAAGGTGAGTTGGTCAGGTTATTAACTTGGAGCAATAGCGTCAGCCCTGCAAACTGGCCGTCGTCAAAGCTATAACTCACTTGTGCATCGACCTGTTTATCCGCCAGCACTTCGGTGTAACCGCGGGTGGCAAACAACTGCACCACTTCACCGCGGAATTCCGAGCGGTAGCGCTGACTAAACCGCGCCGAGAAGTTGTCGTTTTCGTAATAAAAGGTTAAATCACGTACCCGGTCTGACAACCCGGGCAACTTGCTTTTTGAGGTCGGTCCGTCCGGCGCAATACTGGAGTCGGTCCAAGACTGACTGCCGATAAAACCAAAACCGGTCAACGACTGCGACAACAACCCGGCATCCAGTGACAAAGTCAGTTCAGCGCCACGAATGGTGCCGCCCTTGCCGTTTGCGGGCTGGCTCATATTGCCGATATTGCTAATTGGGATCACCGTTGAATTGTTCGGTGCATTGGAGAAATCAAAATCAAAATTCTGGGTGTAGATGTAACTATCGAGCTTTTTATGAAACAGGCCAGCCGCAATATAACTGGTACTGTCAAAATAAGCTTCGTAGGTTAAATCAAGCGCTTTGGCGCGCCACGGCTCTAGCTCGGGGTTACCAGAACTACCACTCCAACGCCTTGAATCCACCCCAACACCGGCCGTGATATTGGCGCGCATTTCATCCATCCGCGGTCTGGCCATCGTTTTGCTGGCGCTAAAACGCAGGTACTGATCATCAAACACTTCCAAGCCTAGGTTCAGTGCGGGCAGAACATCGTTGTACTCGGCGCCTTTTTCCACCTGTTGTAAGGTCGAAGGGTTATTGGGTTTGTAATCGCTGGCGAGGAAACCATTGGATTTTTGTTTCGTTTTCACTAACTGACTACCAACATTACCTTTGAGCGGCCGGCCAAACACTTCGGTGTCCAAATTCAGGCGTACATAGGTGGTCAGAACATCTTCATCCACGCCCCAGGCTTTATTCCAGCGGTTGGTATCCAGAATGGGTTTAATATCGTAATACCGCGCCACCGTCGGCATAATTTGATAGGAAATAACCCCTGGGATGCCAGCGAACGATAACGACGTTGGCCGCACCAGCAGCGATGGGTCGACCGCTACAGGGGCACGTTTATTTTTCAGGAATAAATCGTTGTCATCGACCACTTTGTCTTTGCTACGTTCGGTGTAGTTCAGACCAATATCGACCGAGCTAAACACCTGAGCCAGTGCCGAGCCGGTTAAGTCATAGTTGCCAGTTAAGTTAATGGCTTTAATGGCTTCTTTGACCGTTGGGAAACGGATAGCGCCATCATGACCCCAGCCACCCCACGGCGCCGGATCACTCAGCTGTACTTTATTGACGTCGGTGTAATCCGTCGCTGGGGTGTACTTCGGAAAACCCAGCGGTTGTAAATCAAAACCAATTTGATCAAAGCTGCCGGTCGGGCTTAAACCTGCATAAGTTTCCAAAATTTGCTCTTCGCGATCAGAACCGGAATAGGACAAGTCCAGCGTGGTGGTCCATTGCTCGCCTTTAAATTTGGTATTCCAACCGATGGCTTTTAATTCATCATCACGGGTGTTGTTGTCGTTGCGAAGCACTGGCCGCAGATTGGTGGCGACTCCACTTTGCACCACTTTTGTGCCGCCAAACTCTGCGAATTTCGGGTTTAAAAACTGCATGCCATCGCCGGTCCACTGATTAGTGAACCACATCATGCCGCGCATAATTTCGTCTTGTTCAAAGCGCGAATAATAGGCATCAACAATACTGTGTAGTTGATCATTGGGTTTGTATTCGAACACCGCCATCACACCATCACGCACCTGGCTGCGCGAGACCGCGGTCACTTCCTGACCGACCAAGCCGAGGGCTTTGTCGTTTTCAGTGCCAGCCAGCGCATTCGCCACGCTGTTCCATTCCCAAGCTTTGTAATGTTTGACTTGGGTGGGCGTGTCCATATGGGCAAAGCCAACCGCCACGCCAATGGTATCGTCGGCAAATTGGTTGATATAAGACGCCGAACCACGCCAGCCATTGGCCGAAATTTCCGGGTTTAATTGATCAAAGGAGTTTTGCTCGCCGCGTAAGTTAAAAGCGATGGTTTCTTCACCATGCGCCAACGGCCGAATAGTGCGCATATCAACGGTGCCCGATAAACCCATGCCAGCAATCGCCACATCTGAGCTTTTGTACACCACAGCGCCGTTAATCAGTTCCGACGGATATTGATCATATTCCACCGCGCGGTTATCACCGGCGCTGGCTTGTTGGCGGCCGTTCAAAGTGGTGGTGGAAAAATCGGGCGCTAAACCGCGAATCGAAATCACCTGCACCCGGCCATTGACCCGTTGCCCAGCCAAACCCGGCAGCCGGGTCAGGGATTCGGCGATGCTAGAATCGGGCAATTTGCCGATATCTTCAGCAGAAATCGCTTCGACAATCGAGCTTTCATTGCGCTTAATTTCAATCGACGACTCTAAGCTGCGACGCAGGCCGGAGACGCTGATCCGCTCAATCGGCTCGTTTTTATCGTTTTTCGCCGCTGACGTTTTGCTGTTCGCGGCCTGTTTGGTCGCCGCAGGGGTATTGGTTTGTTGTTCGGCGGCAAAACCAGCCAGCGGCAACAACGTCACGCCGACCGCTAAGCCAAACAGCTGTTGCATTGCAGTGCAAAGTTTGGTTCTTTTCATTGGGTAGTCATCCTTATCCTGTTGATTGCGTGGTTCGCAATTTGTTGTACTTGTTATGTCATTTACCTGCTGTCGGCCTGACAACGCCGACGCCGCTACTGCATGCGGGTCCAACTGCCCACGCCCCTGACGCAGCAGGGCAAGTTCCAAAGTACGAACTGTCTGAGCAGTTGTCGTTTGACAAAGGTCGTACTTGCCATAAAAGCAGAATTATTCGGGTTTGAATTAATCCGAACCTCGTCCTACAAAAATTAAACTATTGATTATTAATGGCTTTAAATGAAATTCTTGGCAGGGGTATGGCTGAAAATAATTTCACTATCAGATGAAATATTTTAAGGTGTTTGACAATTCCTGCCGCCATTTGCCAGGTTCAGCGCGGCAACAACGTCGCCACTGGGCAATTGTGGGCTGTTTCGCCCCTTGGTTAAAGTGGGTCAGTCGCTTACAAAAGCGCCTGTCTCAGGTATTTTTGACCGCCGATTCATCAGCACAACTGATCAAGCAGAGCGTCTCCATCAAAGCGCCGCGTGGCGATGGCGATGGCGATGGCGATGGCGACACTATAGCCAAAACGCAGTATCTGCGCAGTGTTGAGATCAGCCATATCACGTCAGTAGCGAAGCACGTTTTGCAAATTGTAACTTACCCTACATGCTGAACTCGGTGCCGGTAAAAAATCCCTTTCTTCGTTAAAACACGACTTAGTTGGCCATTCGCGGATATCGGCTGGCCATCGGTCTTTCGCAGCAGATACCGCGCAAACCGAACGCTGAGGTTAATAGCGTGAATGCCATTCGCCCAATAGGTTGCATATTTGGGTCAGACCGATTATCCCTCTGTTTTTACTGGCGTCTTTGCCGATATTAGCCATACTTTTTTGGTTTATCGTCGTTTAACCGTACGTTTTACCTGTTTGATTTCGGACATATACAACGTTGAAAAGCAATGGAACTCAAGGCACCACAGAACCTCTGAGCACGGCTTCGCAGTTGTCTGCGCAACTGTCAGCGCAACTATCTGCACAACTGCATAGCGGCTTTTGCCTGCATCAAGTGACAGTCCTACCGGAAAAAGGCTTTGTCATCGTCAGAGGGGAATACCGACATGTGTCTGCACATGCCATGCAAACTTTGCTCGCACTGGCATCGGCAGCCGGTGAAGTACTGCCGGCAGAACAGTTGTTGGCACAGATTTGGGGCGATGACCACGTCGCTAAATCTAATCTTAGTCATGTAATTTCAGAACTTCGGCACGCGCTGGACGACCCTAAAAGTTGCCCGGTGTTTATTCAGACCTTACCCCGGCGCGGTTATCGTTTACTGATAGCAGCAACGCCTTTGGTGGTGGATCAGGTTGCACCACCGGTGATTGAGCGTCGCCATGGCGCAATCCAAGGGCGCAGCCGAACGTGGTCATGGGTCAGTTCGGTATTTCGCGGTAGTCGGTTGTTGAGTGTCAGTATCGGTTTTTTAGTCAGCGTCTGGCTGATTATTCAGGTGATGTCGATTACCTTTCCACTACTGAATATTTCCAGTCGAGGCATGAAATTTACCCTGCTTTGTCTGCTGATTGGCTTTCCGGTGGTGTTACTTATTACTTGGGTGTTTGACCTACGTGAACGGCGTATGCGGTTGGTGCAATCTGACAATCCAAAAAAAATCTATTACTGGCGCCGACAATTGCTGATAGATGCAGGCTTTCTGATCCTGTCATTTTCGGCGGTCGCGCTGTTAGGGCGCTCGGTGAAGGTCGCCATTGACGATGAAAACAATCATATTGCAAAACAGGTTGCACTATTCGATGTGAAAACCATCGCCAATGCGGTTGCCGTATTGCCGTTCACCCAGGATGCGTCGGTGAAGTTGGCTGATTACCTACTGGCCGGCTTACGCGACGAATTAATGTATTCGCTCACGCGGCTCAATCAGTTTCCGGTGGTGTCGGAGCGAGCGATGCAGGCATTGCCGGTGCAACCCAGTGCCCAGAAAATTCGGGAGATGTTGGGGGCAGAGTTTATCGTCGAGGGGCGTGTTAAAAACGCCGCAAGTGGTTATCAGGTTGACGTGTCAATCATTAGTGCAATGACCGGTATTCAACGTTGGTCCACCCGGCTGACCGCGGTCACGGAAGAATTGCCAGCCCTGCAGCAACAATTACATCTGAAGGTCAGCAACGCTTTTGGCTTGATGCTGAGTCAGACTGAACACTCGTCTGAGGCCGCAGAGTCCTATCGGCTGACCAGCAGTTTTGTCGCCTATGATGCCTATATGCAGGCGCAGCAACGACTAAAACAATTTGATGATTTGGTCAGTCTCGACCGGGCGGAACAATTATTACTGACGGCGCTAGAAGCGGATCCTGACTTTGCGATGGCATCGGCCAGTTTATGTAAGTTGCATCTTGAAAAATACAGCGTGCTGCGCAATGTCGAAGAGTTCGAAATGGCGCGTCAAGCCTGTCAGCATGCCGCCAGTTTGCACGTCGACCAAGCACCGGTCTATGCGGCGATGGGCGATTTATACCGGATCGGCGGCCAAAGTGCTGAGGCGCTTGAGCAATATGACAAAGCGTTACAAGTGAATGAGCGCTGGGTTGATGCAGTGATTGGCAAGGCGATATTACTCAGTAACGATCGTCAGTTGCCGCAGGCTGAGCAGCTATACAGTCATGCCATTGAGCTGGAGCCGGGCTATTGGCAGAATTATATGAGTTATGCCCGGTTTTTATATGATCAAGGCCATTTTGAACTGGCCGCGCGTCAGTACGAGCGGGCCTCGGTGTTAAAACCAGACAGTTCTCTGGTGTTAAATAGTCTGGGCGCCGCCTGGTACTTTAGTCAGCACTTTGCGCAGGCAATCGAGGCCTGGCAACAGGTGGTGAAGCTATCACCGGCGCCGTCATCCTATTCCAATCTTGGCACCGCCAATTATTTCTACGGGAATTATGCCGAGGCAGAAGTGATGTATCAGCAAGCGCTGGCCAGTAATCCACTTGATTACACCATTATGACCAACTTGGCGGATACCCTTGATGTACAAAAAACCAGGCAAACCGAAGCTCAGTTGTGGTACGAAAAAGCCTTGCAACTTGCCCAGCAGAATCTAAGTGTCAATGCCGATGATGAAGCTTTGTTGGCACAAATAGGCCGCATTCAGTCTGAATTACAACAATGTGCATCAGCATTAACTATTCAAAAGCGGCTGTTGCAGCAGGGCATCACCGATTTCTATACCTATTATGATCTGGCGATCGCCAGCTTTAATTGTGACCAGTCAGACTTAGGGCAACATTTTGTCCAACAAGCGATCCAAGGTGGTTATGCCAAAGAACTCATGGCCGCAGATCCTAAAATTCCTGATGAGACGCCATAGCTACATTGCAGCAGGTGAGTAGTACTGCGGGATAGTAGTACATCGGGATAGCAGTAGCAGTAACGAAAAGCAGTAAAGCCAACGACTTATTCAACAAGAGGAATGGATGATGAAGCACACAGGATTACTCATAATGTTATTGTTTTTTTGCAGCCAAGTTGTCGCGGGCAATAAAGATCAGGCAATCAACATCGTTACCGCAGATGGCTGTATCACTGAGCTGACGCCCGTTGATGATAACTGCAAGCAAGCCGATGGCAAGCGCGGGGAATGTGATGGCAAAAAGAACTGTGTTTGTGCGAAACCCGATAAACACATTATCTGGCAAAGTGCCGACGAATTGCAGTACAGCGTGTATTTCTACGATGAAAACAGCCCGTTTAAATCAAATTGTAGCCTCGATGCTGATCGCAAAGGCACCCTAAAATGCAAAATTAAGGGAGATGCCAGTGGTAGCTACGATTATGGTTTAAAAGTAGCGGACTGCCCGGATTTCGACCCACGTATTATCGTGAAGTAATGAAGCGTTAGCGCTGCCAGCCTGATGTTGGCAGCGCGCCTTTATGACGCTGACTGATGGTTTTGAATTGCACTATGTTCTTGAACAACTAAGTAAATTTGTTGAAACTGAAACAGCAAAACAGACTTTAATTCACAATACCCCTTGCTGATAAGTCACTGCCACAGGCATAGTAAGCGCCAAAGCAGCACCACCCGGCTGAACTTTTTTGGCTTTAGATGCCGTCCCTGACGATGCTATTTTGGTTCGCCACCACGCACATGCTTGCAGCCATCGTACCGTTAACTGACACGGCTGATGTAATTTATGGATACAGTTCTTTTTAATTTTCACGACGTGCTGATGCTACTCACGGCGTTTCAGTGTTTGTTATTTGCCGTGCTACTCAGCGCAACCAAAAATAACAACAGTCTGAGCAACTGGCTGCTAGTGGCATTTCTGTTTTGCCATTTTTTAATTCCAATGCATGAACTGACGTTCTGGGGTAAACAATTCCGTATCTGGTTACTGGAGTTGTCACCCAACGTGTTTTTCCTGTTTAGCCATGCTTATTTTCTGGATGGCCCGCTGATTTATTTTTTTGTGCGCGCGTTGTTATACAAAGACTTTTGTTTAAAAAAAGTGCATGCCTGGCACCTGTTACCTGTCGCAATTTACGCCGCCCATATGCTGCAAAGTTTTTACCTGCAAGACCACGCCACCAAAAGTTGGCTGATTGAAAGCCAGCACATCGCCTATTCCTCGCCACATTTGTATTTTGAAGCGATCGGCCGTTTTCTACGCATTGGTTATGTGCTGTGGTGCTTTAGCCTGGTGTTTAACTATCGCCGTCAATTGCAGCAAGAGCGCGCGAACTTACGCACCAGCGAAGTGGCCTGGTTAAAACTAATGTTGGTGTCTTTTTTGGTGATTTTTGGCTGGGATGGCGCTTTGCTCAGTATCAAACTTTATGGCCTGCTGACCAGTAACTTCAATCTGGAATTATTAAATGTGGTTGGGCTGAGCAGCTACTACCTAAATTTCACTGCCATTAATATTCTGATTTTTTTAAGGTTTACCTCGTTTTCAGCGGTGCCAACGGTGAACGAAACACCAATTTTTGAAGCGAAAGAAGAAAAACTATATTCAGTTGATAACGAAATTATGCTGCAACTGGAACAGCTGATGACAGTACAAAAATTTTATGCCAACCCGGATATCACGCTGGATAAACTGGCGGAAGCGGCCGGTTATCCAGCGAAAAAAGTATCACTGACCATTAAGCAGTGTTTTCAGCTGAATTTTTACGAATACGTCAACAGTCATCGCATCACAGCGGCCAAAGTACTGCTCGCCGATCACGGCCCGCACACCAAATCGATCACCGACATTTATTTTGCCGTCGGCTTTAACAGCAAGTCGGTCTTTAATACCTTTTTTAAACGGATGGAAGGAATGACCCCAAGCCAGTTTCGGGAGCGAAGCGGCGTGACACCTGCACTTAAATCTGCAACCAACGGCATCATCAAAGAGGGCTGAACCACATCATCGGCCAAGCGCTGCACGGCAGAACATGCCGCCGTTCTTCGGCTCCCTGCCCCCACTTTTTCAGCCGCTTGGCCTTGCACTGACCGATAAACCGCACCGCGCCAAGGCCGCTTGAAAAAAAATCTGCACATAATTCAAAAAATTTGTCACATCCGGCAATGCTGCCGTGTCTTGGTTATGAAGCTTGGTTATGAAGCTTGGGTCGTGAAGCTTGGTTATGAAGCTTGGTAAACACACAAAACCCCATCGTTATTGCAGTTGGCATCAGACAGCAACAACAACGGGAAAATTCATCAGCAAAAGGACATCATCATGACGCAATTCACTCCATCAAGTGCAGCAACTGATTCAGCAATGAATTCAAAACGCGATTCAAAAAGCGATTCAAAAAAGAAGCTCAGCCCAACACTGGCCCGCGATTTGGCGTTCACCATCACTGCCGCCGTCGCCTTTATCCAAGTTTGTACTTACAGCAACGGTTGGTTTTTACCGCTGGTAACTTACACGATTGCCGTTGCCGCATTGTTCGCCACGATTCGCCGCCATAGCAGCAACACCGCCGCTAAAACTTGGTTCCACGCCAGCAATGCTGTTGGCTGCACCGGCTTAGTCGCTGCATTGTGGTTCAGCGGTAACCTAGCGGTGATGTTCTAACGGCTGTGTTTACGCTGAACCAGACAGGGCTGGGTTGGTATTGCTAGGCAAAACCACCTCGCCGCCATGGCATTAGTTGCAGTGCATTAACCACTTCATTGCAACGGCAGCTTGCCATTTGGTGCACATTGCCTGCCCCCAACGCCCCTGAACATACCCTGCAGCTACAGCGACGCTTTGCGGCAATTGCAGCGCTTCAAAAATTTGGCTAACACTAAACATTTATTTTTCGCAGACCATGAATAATTTTCTAGCAGCTCGCGGGCAGCAAGCCTTCTTTCTCGTTCCTTTATTTATAACTTATGTTGATATGCTGTTGAATATATGGTCAAAAGCAGATAGCTTGTTTCATCAATGAGCATAAAAGATGGCAGAACTCGCGGGTTCTTTGCCGTTGAAAAATACTGTTAGCTCCGTCTATGGGATCTAAGATGCACACAAGTTATAGAGTATGCAGCCAGTTGAAATCGAGCGAACGGTGCTTTCATCTTTTTGAATACAAGGATGGAGAATTTGTCGAGTTGTTTCACGAACATGTTCCGAATCATCGCATCAGTTCTGATGAGGCATTTCAGTTTACGAGGGCTCTCCTAATTAAGTATTCTGCACTTGGCGATAGGGAAATTTTACGAACTTTCGTCAACAACAGATCGGGTAATCCGGAAAAGATTCAACTAATTGTTGGCAATACAGAGTTCCCAGAAGCTGGAGTCTTCCGCAGATATTTTAATTCAAGCCCTTACATGGCTTGGATTGATGAGGTTACAGATAAATCTACATTTAGGGTGCAAAGTGAGAGCTAACAAGGCCAGTCAGCAACGGCCGCTGCTGGCAGCGTTATCTTTAAGGGGGCCTCATGAAGCACTTATTGCCGAATAGAATCTTGCTGATCTCACTCGTCTTCGCGATTGGTACGATTTACTTCATCGAGTTCGTATTTGATGATGTGCCTGAATTATTTAGCGGCGGAGCGAAGCTGGGTTCAATTGTGGTCAATGTTTGTCTTTCATATATTGCCGCTTACATTTTTTATCTTGTTACCTACCTAATCCCGAGGCACATAGACAGTAAACATATCGAGGAGCATGCTGCCCATTTAATTAACATGGTGCTGTTTTACATCCTTTTCATAATGCAGGATGCGGCGAACATGAACATCGCTCAGCAGGATCTGAAACTGAAAGACTTGTCAGAAGATGATTTCAAAAATGCGATGAAAGATGTGTTCATGGACAATGAGATAAGAAATTTTCGTGCTGGAAGCGATGGGCACAATGTGAAAGTGGGTCAAGCCGTCATTTATAGCATGGAAAGACTCACTAAAACTGTAAATGAGCTCTTTAAGTATTCTCAGTACATCGAAACGCAGCTAATTGCAGACGTAAGCGCGGCGAGCCGAAATAATATGATTGAGTCCTGGACAAATAGATATCGGATGACTCCAATCCATTTTGGTGGACAAATCTTGGCAGCGGCTCGAACCGACGTTTCATGTTATGCAGAGCATGTGTATGAGTATCATCGGCTTTATAGGTCGATTGAGGCCGCATTCTTGCGGAAGTACGCGTCGACAGAGGCCGCTAAAAAATATGCTAAAAATATTGCGAATTTACAAAAAAACTAACAAGGCCAGGCACGGCGGCGTTACGTGTGATAAACATGGAAATTAGATTTATATCTACAGATGATGCCGCCTTTATTTCTGACTTTTATCTCAGAAATGACGAACACTTGCATATATGGGAACCATGCAGAGAAGAAGGGTACCATTCGGCTGATGTTTGGAAACTGCGACTACAAGATCGTGAGAGAGAACTTGCCGAAGGTAAATCAGCGCATTTTATTAGCTTTAACCCTTTAGAAATGGACATTGTAGCCGTATGCTCTCTAACAAATATTGTTCGAGGCCCCTTTATGGCTTGTAACATGGGTTATGCCGTTTCAAAGAGATATCAAGGTAGAGGGCTGATGAAAAAGTTATGTAACCATGTCATCGGTTATGCTTTCTCAGAGCTTCAGCTAAATAGAATTATGGCGAACTATATGCCTTGCAACCAAAGGTCAGAAGCACTTCTTAGGCGTTTGGGTTTTGTTAAGGAAGGACTTGCCAGAAATTATTTAAAAATTAACGGGAGTTGGGAAGACCATATCCTTACATCGTTGGTTAACCCACACAGCACGTAAAAAACGCAAGCACAACGCGTTTGTGGCGGGCGTTAGCTTGGATTGTTTTACCTGCCAAGTGATACTATAGTGTCACTTGGCAGGTAAAACATGGTGAACCTATGAAAGTTGAGCTAGTGACGAACCTAAAGCGCCAGGCTACAAAAATTCTGGCAGAGCTGCACTTGTCGAAAGAGCCTGTACTGATTACCGAGCATGGCCAGCCATCCGCATACCTTGTTGATGTACAGGATTATGAGTTCATGCAGCGTCGGCTTGAGCTGCTGGAGGGACTCTCGCGGGGAGAACGTGCTGTACTTGACGGCAGAATATGTAGCCAAAGTGACGCCAAAGAAAAAATGAGTCGATGGCTGAAGTAATCTGGACAGAGCCCGCTGTTCAAGAGTTGGATCCTATCGCTGAGTATATTGCTTTGGATAATCCTGTTGCCGCAAGCGATCTGGTCAAAGAAATTTTCGATAAGCTCGAGCGTTTGGAAAATTTCCCTAAATCTGGACGAGTTCCTCAAGAGCTGCCAGATTCGGTATACCGGGAGGTGGTGATTCCACCGTGTCGCATTTTTTATCGTGAGGATGAGCAGCGGGTATTTATCCTCTATGTTATGTGCGAGGAGCGGCAGCTTCGTGTGTTCATGCTTGGAAACAGCTAACAAGCGCCAGCACAACGCTTACAAGTTCGCGCGCATGTGCGGGTCGTTATGTGTTTTAGGTGAGCTATGAGAAATATCTTCGTCTTCTTCATTTTAATATTTTCAATATCGGTTAATGCAAGGAACTGTATTGGCCATATATTTTTCTATAATTTGGACGAAGGCATAGGAGAGGCAGATGCTGCTTCCGACTATGCATTTTATTATCATATAGCTAAAAAGTGGCTACCTAAAGAAGGCGTATCAACCTCTGTCCACACCGAGTTGCCAGTCACAAGTAACACATGTTTTGGTCAAAGCATTTCTATAGAGGCAAGCACACTAGATCATTCACTTGGCTACGTATTTGTTCAGCCAAACTTACAGCAAAAAGTAATTGGCGGTGTGCTAACAGACATGGATATTAGTAATATCGTTAACGATTTTTTAAAATCAACACATAACAAAGTGCAGCTAATGCATAACTACGTTGTGCCGGACGGCCAAACCGCTACTCGGTTTGACAGCCCGAGTGCACGGCGTTAGCAGCCCACATGG
>JBBKWN010000076.1:0-13234 GCA_037968955.1 Rheinheimera sp.
TAATTCTGTAATTCTGTAATTCTGTAATTCTGTAATAGTAAAGGCCACAAAAGTGGCCTTTACTATTCTGAGACGTTTCTTTCGCTTAAGCAGTGCAACGAAACAAGAGTATCAATGCGCTTTGCATGTCGCTACGCGAAGCAAGCTTCGCACAACGACATATGGTTCTATTGCTGAACCATTAAGCTTCAGCTTTACTTTCCTGCCATTTCCCGTCTTTAAACCACAAAGACCAGCCCGACGCTTTGCCATCTTTTTCTGACATCACATATTGCTGCTTGGTTTTACGACTCCAGCGCACAATTGTTGGGTTGCCGGCAGGGTCTTGCGCCGGCGCTGACGTCAAATACAAGAACTTAGGCACCAGCCGCTCTTTAAAGCGCTGCAATTCAGCCACTAACGGCGCTCTAGTTTCACGAGAACGTGGGAACGTCGATGCAGCCATAAATAAACCGGCAGCTCCATCACGTAAAACAAAATACGCATCTGACTTTTCACATTTGAGTTCAGGCAAGTGCACCGGATCTTCTTTTGGTGGTGCAGCTTCACCGCTGCGTAATAATTTCCGGGTATTTTTGCAATCGCTATTGGTGCAACCAAAATATTTGCCGAACCGACCAGATTTTAACTGCATGTCAGAGCCGCATTTTTCGCATTCGATTAACGGGCCGTCATAGCCTTTAATCTTAAAGGCGCCGCTTTCCACCAGATAGCCATCACAGCCAGGGTTATTGCCACAAACATACAACTTGCGTTGTTCGTCCAGCAAATAAGAATCCATCGCCGTACCGCATTTTGTGCAGCGTTTTTTCTGCCGCAACACTTCGGTTTCCAGTTCATCTTCATCTGCGACCAACACCGCTTCATCACCAGCCGTTAAGTTCATCGTGGTGGTGCAACGTTCTTTGGGTGGCAAGTTATAACCAGAGCATCCCAAGAACACGCCGGTGCTGGCGGTACGAATGCCCATTTTACGACCGCAAGTTGGACAATCAATATCGGTCAGTACAAACTGATTTGTGCGCATGCCACCTTGGTCAACATCCGCTTCCGCTGTTTTAAGCTTCGTCGAAAAATCGCCATAAAAACGGTCAAGTACAGTGCGCCAAGACAATTCACCATGGGCGATATCATCAAGTTTTAATTCCATATTGGCGGTGAAATCGTAGTTCATCAGATCACTAAAGTTTTCCACCAATCGATCGGTGACAATTTCACCCATTTTTTCGGCATAAAAACGTTTGTTCTCAACCTTCACGTAACCACGTTCTTGGATGGTCGAGGTAATCGCGGCGTAGGTTGAAGGACGACCGATACCACGTTTTTCTAACTCTTTGACCAAACTAGCTTCACTAAAGCGAGCCGCAGGCTTAGTAAAATGTTGCGCTGGCAACAACTGCTGCAAGGTCAATACTTCACCAACGTTCACGTCAGGTAATTCTTTTTCTTCTTCATCTTTACGTTTTTGCGCCGGTTGCACCCGGGTCCAGCCATCAAAGCGTAATACACGGCCTTTGGCTTTTAATTCAAAATCGCCTGCCTGCACTGTGATATTGGTCACGTCGTACAAGGCATTTGGCATTTGACAGGCGACAAACTGACGCCAAATTAACTCGTATAGTTTTTTCGCATCCGCTTCCATATCACCGAGCTGAGTGGCCTGTACATTCACATCAGATGGCCGAATGGCTTCATGCGCCTCTTGCGCATTGGCTTTATTGCCGTAGGCAAGTGGCTGCTCCAGCAAATATTTTGCGCCAAATTGTTGTTCAATAAACTCGCGCACTGCAGTCACAGCGTCAGCAGACAGGTTAGTAGAATCGGTACGCATGTAAGTGATGTAGCCGGCTTCATATAACCGCTGCGCCAACATCATGGTCTTTTTGACACCATAACCAAGCCGGGTACTTGCGGCTTGCTGCAAGGTTGATGTAATAAAAGGTGCCTGTGGTTTACTGCTAGAAGGTTTATCTTCGCGATCTATCACTTTGTATGCAGCTTGCTGCAATAACGCCACAGCGGCCGAAGTATCGGCTTTATTGACCGGGCGGAAGGTTTTGCCTTGCTGCCTGACCACTTCAAGGTTCAACGCAATCGCTTTTTCTGTCGATGTCTGGGCATCAACGGTCCAATATTCTTCGGGTACAAAGGCCTTAATTTCGCGTTCGCGTTCAACCACTAAACGTACTGCAACCGATTGCACGCGACCGGCAGATAATCCACGCGCGACTTTTTTCCAAAGTAACGGCGACACCATAAAACCAACAACCCGATCTAAAAAGCGGCGCGCTTGTTGTGCATTCACCCGGTCAACATTCACTACACCAGGTTCAACAAAGGCGTTTTTGATCGCGTTTTGGGTGATTTCATTAAACACCACCCGTTTGAATTTTTGCTCGTCGCCACCAATAATTTGCTGGAGATGCCACGCAATGGCTTCTCCTTCACGGTCTAAGTCTGTTGCCAGATAAACGATGTCAGCTTTTTCAGCCAGTGCCTTTAGCTCTTTAACGACTTTTTCTTTGCCGGGCAAAATTTCGTAACGAGCTTTCCAGCCGTTAGCAGGATCTATCCCCATCCGATCAACCAGCGCTAGGTACTCTTTTTCTGCTTTTTCAAGCTTCACTTCGCTGGTTTTACTCTTGTCTTTATTGCTGCTAGTAGGCAGGTCACGAATGTGCCCAACGCTACTTTTTACAATAAAATCATTGCCCAAATACTTATTAATTGTCTTAGCTTTTGCCGGTGATTCGACTATTACCAGTGATTTCGCCATCGTTATTCCGAGATCCCTAAACCTATGCGGCCATTCTACATGTCTTTTTAACGTATATCCGCAAACTGAAGTTGTGACAAGTGAATAAACTCATTATTATCGTCATAGCCTGCAATATACGGGGCATTCTGCTGAATTAATCATCGAAAAAAATGAAGCAACTTATCCGTGGCTGCAATAATAATAACAATAGCGCCCCTTCCCAACTGAAGGAATAAAGCAAAAATGAAGTATTTTGAAGCAAATTTTGACGGTCTGGTTGGGCCAACGCATAACTATGCCGGCCTATCAGTCGGTAACGTCGCCTCGCTCAACAATGCCAAAAACACCTCAAGCCCAAAACAAGCCGCATTACAGGGTTTACAAAAAATGAAAGCCCTGTCCGATCTGGGGATGATTCAAGGGGTTTTGGCGCCGCAGGAAAGGCCCGATGTCTATACCCTGCGCCGGTTAGGTTTTAGTGGATCAGACGCGGAAGTCGTCGCAAAAGCAGCCAAACAGGCGCCGTCAGTATTTCGCGCTGTGTGCTCAGCATCGAGCATGTGGACAGCCAACGCCGCGACCATCTCACCGAGTAAAGACACCCTTGATGGTAAAATTCATTTTACTCCGGCGAACTTGACCAATAAATTTCATCGCTCGTTAGAACCAGAAACAACCGGCCGGATTTTGCAGGCGATGTTTAACAACGAGCAGCATTTTGCCCATCATAAACACTTGCCAGACAACGATCATTTTGGCGATGAAGGTGCAGCAAATCATACTCGGCTTTGCAGCGACTACGGTACACAAGGCGTTGAAATGTTTGTGTTTGGCCGTTATGCCTTTGACCACAACAAACCTGCACCTCGTAATTTCCCGGCCCGACATACTTTTGAAGCCTGCGAAGCCGTGTCACGTCTACACGGTTTATCTGACGACAAAGTGGTGTATATCCAGCAAAGTCCAGAAGTGATAGATCAAGGCGTGTTTCACAATGACGTGATCGCAGTCGGCAATCAGAATGTATTGTTTTATCATCAACAAGCCTTTGTCGACAGCGCCCAAAAACTAGACGAAGTACGCCGCAAGTTTGGCGATGCGAGTGAACTACATTTAATTGAAGTGTTGGATCATGAAGTGACGGTGCAACAAGCTATTCAAACCTACTTATTCAACACTCAGGTCATTACTTTACCATCCGGCGAAATGGCCATTATTGCGCCGACTGAATGTCGCGATCATCCGCAAGTTTCAGCATACCTTGAACAATTAACTGGCCGTGGTACACCCATTCGCCAAGTCCATTATTACGATGTCAAACAAAGCATGCGTAATGGCGGTGGCCCAGCTTGTTTAAGATTGCGAGTCGCGATGAGTGAGCTGGAACATCAAGCAGTGAACCAAAACGTATTACTGAGCGATAAGCTATTTCAACGGTTAAATTTGTGGGTGAACACCCACTATCGTGATCAAATTTCAGATGCAGACTTAATCGACCCACAACTGCTTAGCGAATCGCGCACTGCGCTAGATGAGTTAACGCAGATTTTACAGTTAGGTTCGGTGTATCAGTTCCAGCGCTAAATATTTCAGACTATAAAAAAACCTGCCAAGTGCAGGTTTTTTTATATCAATGACCAACGCTTTTAGATATACATCTCAAGGCATTTCACCATGCAGCCCCAAGAGTACTCGAAGTTGGCAGAGATGATTATCAATAATGTACTTTGTGAGATAGAAACTCCGCAATTTGCGAAATGTCTATCTCAGAGTTGTTCCTAAAAAGTATCAGAACAAACCGCTACCCCATCCTCGTAGTTTAGTAAATCTGTAGTAGGTACTCTACCCAAACCAAATGGACTTTTTGGCGGCGCATCACTCTCCGTCGTGGTATCTGCACCTAATATCGGCAGTAGTAACTCCCTACTTGAAACGTTCTCTGTACCGGCGGCAATCCCTGAAACTGTCATATCAACAATAACCCAATGTGCATACTCACGTGGGTATATCAGGTTGACTTGTGCGATACCGTCGGCATCCGCAGTCACGGTTCTAGTCACCGTTGCAACGTTACCAGGTGTTAATTGTTTATCAAAGTTGAAATCTTCACCTGGGTCTAAAACTCCGTCGCGATCGACATCTTCAGACGGGCACTCTATTGAATAAACAGCCTCCCAATTTACAAACGCACCAACGAGAGGGCGTTTTAAATGCCTGCCTTTACGGTATTTAGTGGATGTCAATGACACATTGAGTTGCTGATTTGGGATAGGGTTTCCGGATGCATCAGTTACGATAATTGCATACGGTGCTGAATATAAGTTAGGTTCAACTTTAGACAATACATTACCACTGCCAAAGCGGAAGAATAATGTTCTACGACCAACGACAATACCGGTATCACCTTTCACATTGGCATTCGAAGCTAAAGTGGCATTAATTCGCAGCCCTTTTGGAGCCGTTGGAGTGCCGGAAGCACCAGAATTTGTATCTGCGGTAAATTCCGTAGTGGCAACACCTTGTGAATTGGTAATGCCTGTCGCTGGACTAAGCTGACCACCGGCAGAACTTGAAAGTGAGAAAGCAACCAACTGATTTTTTATTGGGTTATCTTTATCATCACGCATGATGGCCTGCACTGTCGCTTTTTCACCGGCGCCTAATTGCGCAGGGAAAACCTGAACTTCGATGCCTTTGCTTACACTTGGTACCGTAGCAATATATTCAATTAATTTATTAGAGCTAATTTTAGCGCCAGTCGAAGTCGACGACGCGGCAACGTTAGTAAATCCAGCATAGTCAGATCGAACGAATACCTGCGCAACCCCTTTATCGTCAGTTGCTGACGTAGCGACAACTTTATCCGCTAGCGTGTCGGCAGTCAGGGCAACGACCCCTCTTGTGGTGGTAAACATCACATCGTTACCAACCAAAGGTGAATTGTTACGCAGCCATTTCACGGACACTGGCGCCGCAGTATTTAATGGAATTTCCTGAGGAGTTGTGGTTCCTGATGATTGAAAGCCAAAAGAATCAGGGTCAACCATGACGCTGAAAGTTGTTGAAACACCGAGTGCAGTAGCTGTAATCAAATCAGTACCGCCATTTGTAGCAGTGTAAGTGATTACCGCTCGCCCCGTTGATGGGTCAGTGACAGGGGATGTTTCGCTAAAGCCATTTTTTAGACTTGAGGACAGTTCAACAACAGTATTTGGAATTCCTTTATCAGTAGCATCCAGTAGAGAAATTGTAAACTTAGAGCTACCAGCCAACACGACAGCACTTGGCCCAACGATCTCGACTTTCGTCCCTACCACTTTCACATTTACAATCGATGTCTTGTTTTCGCCACCGGCAGTAGCCACTGCTTTGATAGTCCGAATGTTAAAATTAGTTTTAGAGGACAAATTTGCCTTTGCCACACCATCGGCACCGGTAATATCCGAAATAACTTCCAACTCTGAGTCATTGTCAGCCGAGAACTGAACTTTTACATTTTTCATCAAAATATTATTTCTGTCACGAACCAAGGCAGACAATTCAACACGGTCGGCACTGCCAGCACCTAACTGCAACTTGTCTGCATACAATAATATCGAACCTACCGGCGTGGTATCTACCACCCCGCCATCCCCTTTAGAACTAAAGGCTTTGGTACCGATGATTTGATTGTCCTGCACTAGTGTTGCTGAAATAATGCCAGCGCCGCTTTTAGTGCCTGCGATCATTCCAATGGTGGCAACACCAGTTGCATCCGTTACTGCAGTCCCAGCGTCATTATTAAATGCCGCCAAACCAGGGTTATCTACCGTGAACTGAATAAGTTTACCCGATTGCGCCACACCAGCAGTTGAAGTCAATGTAGCTTTGATCGTCAACGGCGTGATTTTCGAAACCTCAGTTTTCACCGAGCCATCTAAAGCGAATGTCGCCACAGAAATATTAAACGCAGCACCTGAGGCGCTATCACCAGCAGACGTAAAAGCGATTTTCACCGGCGTGCTGCCTTCGACGGAGGCGGTCACTTCGCCTGCGCCACTTTTGGTGCCGGCCAACAAGCCAATCTCAGCAGTACCATTTGCGAGAGTTTGTGCAGTGCCTGCACCGTTATTAAATGAAGCGAGCGCGGTATCGTTGATGGTAAAAGTAACCAGCTTATTGGCAGCAGAACCGTTGGTTGCAGTCACGGTTGCTTTTAGTTTCAGGGGGTTTGCTTTACTGAGGTCTTTTGATACGGTACCGCTGGCATCAGTCAATGCCAAACCGATACTATAACTGGGCGTCGCCGGGGTACCGCTTTCGCCTAACGTACCACCACCACCACAAGCGACTACTGCACTCATCAAAAACGCAACGAGAAGTTGCCGGATGTTTCGCATGAAAACTCTCCCTAGCTGATTCTTATATTTAGATTTTGTTAATTCTGCATCTTAGCTGATTAAATTCAAATTCGTCAGCGCAATATTAACCATTTTGTACAAATTTTTCTTTTAAACTAAAAACTGATACGCTAACTATCTCTTTTCCTTGTTATAACCTACTCGCCAGATGACTACAAATACAAAATACTCACTCACTAGCAGGATTTTAATTGCGATGGCGATCGGCATTTTAGTCGGCGCTTTTTTTAAATGGATTATTGGTAACGAGGCCGATCAAGAAATTAGTTTGTTAGGTTTTTCTTTTGGAATCAAAGCATTTTTTGTTGATGGTTTATTCCACGTCGGCGGCCAAGTGTTTGTCGCAAGCTTAAAAATGTTGGTGGTACCTTTAGTTCTAGTATCGCTGATTTGCGGCACCAGTTCACTCAATGACATCAGTACCTTAGGACGGATTGGCTCCAAAGCAATGGCGCTTTATATCCTCACCACCGCGCTCGCAATCTCATTGGCGATTTTCTTTGCCACATTGGTCAGTCCAGGAGTTGGCGTAAATATGCCACTGGCGACCGAATTCAAAGCGTCCGAAGCGCCCTCAGTAGCCCAAGTGTTTATCAATATGTTCCCGAGTAATCCCATTGAATCGATGGCCAAAGGTGAAATGTTGCAAATTATTGTTTTTGCAGTGTTATTCGGCATTGCCGTCGCGTTAAGCGGTGAGGCTGGCCAGCGTATTCGACGCTTGTTTGATGATCTGAATGAAGTAGTGATGAGCCTGGTGAATATCGTGATGCATTTATCACCCTATGGTGTGTTTTTCCTGATGGCGAAGTTATTCACCACCCTCGAACTTGAAGATATGGGTAATCTTGGCAAGTATTTCGGTCTGGTGTTGTTTGTGCTGCTGTTCCACGGTTTTGTCACTTACGGTGTGCTGGTGAAAGTACTGGGTGGTTTAAATCCATTCATGTTTTTCAAAAAGATGAAAGAAACCGCTTTATTCGCCTTTAGCACGTCAAGCAGCAACGCTGCAATTGCCAGCAATATGGCGACCACCACTGGCAAACTGGGCGTCGATAATAAAGTGGCGTCTTTTACGGTGCCGCTGGGCGCCACCATCAATATGGATGGCACCGCGATTATGCAAGGTGTTGCCACAGTGTTTATTGCCCAGGTCTACAACATTGATCTGACGATCGCTGATTATTTGCTGGTGGTTCTGACGGCGACCCTAGCGTCAATCGGCACTGCTGGTGTGCCTGGCGTGGGTCTGGTGATGTTGGCGATGGTGCTGCAACAAGTGGGTTTACCCGTTGAAGGTATTGCGTTAATTATTGGCGTCGACCGCCTGCTAGATATGACCAGAACCGCTGTCAATGTTACCGGCGATGCGATGGTGTCCTGTTTGGTCGGCAAAAGCGAACAATGCATGGATCTCGATGTGTTTAATGACCCCAATGCCGGTCGCGAGCGGGATGTTTAAAGCGCACATGCAGACATTGCGCTTACCCGTATTGTCTGAATAAATATCGCTTTTGTGCAGAACATTAAAACAAAAAAACGGCCGTATGGCCGTTTTTTATGCGCGTATGCTGTTATGTGCAAACGCTGGTGCTAGCAAGCTATGGCATGGCATGGCATGGCAATATTACCAGCGTATCAACCAACTTTTTTCCAGCAACATGCTGGTCTCAAATTTACGCCGAGCAAAGCCTTGCCCGGTCAAATTTCGGATCCCACAAAGCTCCACCTGCGCAAATTCAAATAATTGATAAATCTCAGTCATGGCAACTGAAAACGGCGGCCCCTGTCTTTCATGCTCTGGATATTCCAGACTAATCAATAATAAAGTCGCGTGGGGGCGCAAAGCTCTTAGCTTTTGTACATAACGCTGACGCATAGCGCTTGGCAGGGCAATCAACGCGGCACGGTCGTAAATCACCTGGCAATCCTTTACTGCCGCACAGGGCAGTTCAAAAAAGTCACCTTGCCATAATTGATATTGTGCTGCTTGCCATACAATAAAGGCACCTGCATCCTGCTGAGTCGCGGCAAATTGTGCTTCCGTAAAAAAGTCGCGACACGCAATATGCGATAATTCAGCACCAATAACCTGATATTGTTGCGCCAGAGTGTGCAAGTCGGGGCTTTTGCCACATAAAGGAACAAACACACTACCGCCGGCCGGCAAGCTACTCAGCTGTGCGTTTAGCAGCGGATGTGATTGCGCCAACTGAAAACCCAGTTGATCTTGTTGCCAAACCCGATGCCAAAAATCTGCTTCCATATTAGCGCCAAATAATCATACGTTGCGCTTGCTGCCACAGGCTTTGTAACATGGTTGCTGCCGACAAACCAACCTTCTGCGCCAATCCTTTTTTCAGTTGATATTTCACTTGATAGACCTGCCGTTTTGGCATTTGTGTCAGTAAATACTCGTCACTGGTCGAAAGCTCGTCGACTAACTTTAACTCCAACGCTTGATAACCAAACCAATGCTCACCGGTAGCGACCTTGTTGATATCTAGCACTTGGCGATGTTTTTGCACAAAATCTTTGAACAACAGATGTGTTTCTTCTAATTCATGCTGGAATTTCTGCCGGCCTTTTTCGGTATTCTCACCAAACACCGTCACCGTCCGTTTAAACTCGCCCGCTGTGAATTGCTCAACATCAACATGGTTTTTTTGCAATAATTTATAAAAATTTGGCAGCTGCGCGACCACCCCGATCGAGCCGAGAATTGCAAAAGGTGCGGCGATAATTTTATCGGCAATACACGCCATCATATAACCGCCACTGGCCGCCACTTTATCCACCGCCACCGTCAGTGGAATTTGGTGCTGTTTCAGCCGCGCCAATTGTGATGCCGCCAAACCATAACCATGCACCACACCGCCACCACTCTCTAGTCGCAGCAACACTTCATCGTCAGCGGTTGCAACGGCGATCACCGCCGTCATCTCTTCACGCAGCGCTGCCACTTCATGCGCATCCATACTGCCATTAAAGTCAACGACAAATAACTTCGGCAACGTTTGCGATGGCGGGGTTTGCTTCTTTTTCCATAGCTTAAACGCTTTTTTATCGAGCATTTCCTGCTGCAAATCTGCAACTAAATCGTGATGCTCTTGTGATAGATCATCAAAAGACAATTCCCCTTTATGACTCTTTGGCTTGACTGCTGCGACCACGACAATCATCACCACAGCGCCAATAGCCACAACAATGGTGACTGCTTTGGCTAAAAACATTGCATATTCAATTAAATAGTTCACTTACATTCCTTCATTTTCTATCAATTCAGCCATTGTAGCCTTGTTCGTTGAAATACAGAATGCCAAGCGCCCGCCAGCTCGTTATTTTGCATCCAGATCACACCGGCTTTGACCTTAAACAACACCAGAGGTCGATTGATGTTATGACTTTGGCCAATAGCCGCTCTTTAGCCAAAAAAAAGCCCGGCGTACCGGGCTCTTGGCTTTCTTAATGCTGAAAACGATTAAGGTTTGATGACGGCAGGGTTAAACACCGTTAAACCAGCACCCGACGACAGGAAGAAAGTCGCGGTCTGGCGCTGCATTTCAGTGGTTGCAGCTGCGCTGGTTCCTGGATTCAGAATCGATGAGTGATCGCCGACGATAAACCGAGTAATAGCCGCGCGAGGAACTGTATAGCTCCCAGCTTTGGCTGGCACCGACGATACACCGAGTAATTTTGCCAGAGGCTCAGTGCCAGCCAGTGGCATGTTCATGCCCTGATTTGGAATGACCTGATCTGACTTGCTCGTAGAACCGTTGCCAACAACTTCTAAAACATGCACGGGTGTATTAGATGCAACCAAACCTGCGGCATAGTTGTTTGGATCACCGGCATCGGTCACTGTTTGCGCGGCAAAAGCAAACTGCGTGAACGTTGCGCTAATGGCCGCCAGCGTTGCAGTCTGCCCTTTTGCTGTGAGATCAGCTAAGTAGGCATCGGTATAAGCTGCTGCACATCCAACATAAGTTGCTGGGGTTACACATACTTTTTGCGAGTCAACAAATGTTTTAAAACCGGTTGCTAACGTCGCAGAACCTAACATAACGTTTGCTTTAATCAGCCCACCAAAACTGGCTGATTCCAACAAGAAGTTGGCAACAGCACCACCTGGCATTGCCAGCGACGTCGATTTTATTTTATACAGCGCATCGGCAGCGGCACTTCCCGTTGTGGTATTCGCCAAACTGACCATCGAGGTTCCGGTAATAGCGCCCAGAGAGTGGCCAAGAAGCTGCACATTTTGTGTATTTAATAACCCTGGCACGTTGTTGAAGTTCATCCCCAAGCGCAGGCCTAACATGTCGGCGATACTTTGGCGTAAGTTATCTCGCGTCACCAGTAAATCAGCCAGATTCATATAGGCTGTCGCATCACCGGTGATGGGCGAACCATTTTTGAAGCAGCTAGAGCCTGAGGCGTTAATTTCATCTTTACCATCGCCGTTTAAATCAAAACCACGGCTACCATGCAATGGATGGTCAATCGCAATAGTGGCAAAACCTTGCGAAGACAAAGCACCGGTAACAGCAAGCATGTTCTCTTTACAAGAAGTAATACCATGCTGCAGGATGATTACCGGCCAGCCAGCTGCGGGCTTCACCAGGCCTAACGCCTCGTTTGGCACTGTCATCTGTACGGCAAGTGTTTTGGTTGAGTTAACTTTTGGTACCACGTTAAACTTTGTCAAATGACGTTGTTTATCGATACCATAATCCCGAAGTGCGCCACCGCTTAATGCTTTACAAACGGCATTATTTTGCATTTGCGCTGGGTTGGTAATACCTGCTTCTAAAGCAGTCACCTGAGCGGTGCTCAATCCTGCAACCATTGCACCACTGTCACAACGGCCGACCCAACGGGTCGACAATGCTGCCGTCGGTGCAGCTGCAGTTGAAGTGCCGAGGTAATAAGGCAAGCTGATAGAACCGGTATAAAGTTTCGCTGTTTTAAAAGCAAACTCTGCATCCGCTGGCGTCAACACTCTTCCTGGGAACAATACGTCGGAGACCAATAAGCCGCTATCGGTTACCGACACTGACGGTGCAGTATTGTTATTCACTGCACTGGGTAGCATCAGCTGCTTCACCGTTGCCAACACGTTAGTGGTGGATTGAGTGGTGACGGCGGCGGTATAAATAATGGTGTCTTTGGCGATACTTTGGGTAGACACAACATTCTCAAAGCTATTAATTACGCCCTGCAAAGCACGTTGTGCATCACTGCCAAGCGGTAACGTGGCCAGATCTTGTTTTACCAATTCATAAGTCGTTGAGGGTGCAACAGAGCGACCTTCCGAATCTTTTAAATTATTGGTTAAAACGACTATATAGGTCGTGGCCGATTTCAGCGGTTTTAGCGGGATCACAGCGACATTATTACCAACTGCTTTGGTAATGAAGTCTTGGCCATACGTCAACTGACCAACCGCTTTACAAGCGACACCACGCGGCACGGCGCGACAAGAGGCATCTGGTGAGGCAGGATCACCCATAAGAGCTTCAACAATTCGGATAGCATCTGGACGTGCGGCGCTCGTCGCATCCAGACTGACACCACCGGCAAAGGCTAATTCAATGCTAAATGGGTTTTGTGTCGACCAACCATCCAAAGCACCTAAAGCAGTTTGTGGATCGGCATAATTTGGTGCTGCGACGGCTTCACCAGGCATCAACAAGGTGCCATCGGTCGTGCCCTGAAACAGTAAATCGTTGGGTACTGAAACCTTACCTGCAGTCGGGTCGAAGACTACCCGGCTCATTGGTATAAGTACCGTGCCATTGGCGGCCGTATCATTTTTTATATCTGATAACGAATCACCACAACCCGCCAACCCCAGCGCGCTGGCGACGGCCAGGCTAACTAATAATTTATTCATATGTTCTCCCCGTGTCCTGAATTTTTATTATTTTTCTAAAGCCCTCACTGAGCTTTAGTTTATGAAATCCTGTGTCGTAAACTGCCAACAGCTACGACCAGTTAAAGTTAACCCAATCAGAAAAAATTCGCTAGGTCTAAACTAAATATCTCTGAAGAAAGGTGCAATGTCGTCGAGGAA
>JBBKWN010000077.1:0-4247 GCA_037968955.1 Rheinheimera sp.
CTATCGGAGACCGTCAACATCACAATCCGCGACGTGACCCCTTCATCCCGTAATCGTTTTAACGTTTCATGCCCGTCCATGCCTTGCATGTTTAAATCGAGAATAATCAGATCGGGGTCCAACTGTGGTGCTATCGACAAGGCTTCAGCGCCGGAGCCCGCTTCGGCGACAATATCAAACGCGGCCTCAAAGGCTAACAGCTGGCGTAGTCCTTTTCGCAGCAACGGGTGGTCATCGACTAACATCACCGTGGTTTTATCGTCTGCGGTTTTATCGCCTGCGGTTTGTGCAACTGACATATTTTGCTCCGAACGCTGAAATAACGCTAAAAAGATTCTAGGGTCTATATTGCAGCTTTGACTGCCCCACAAAGTTGATTTATATCATGTCTGGTGCCTGATGTTGCTTGGCTAAATCTAGCCCCTAGGATTTACCTGTAAAGACATTAACGCAATGCATTGTTTTTAAATGAAAATAATCAAAATCTTTCCCGGTATACCTCTTTGTAGGTATCCACACTGCCTAACTTAACAGCGCGGACTAACTCCTCAGTCCAATTGTGACATGCTCGGCTGCCCGGCATAGTTTCACGGCACCTTTTCGGTTTGCACGGAGTAAAACTATGTCGAATTTAAATCGTTGGGAACCAGAAAACGAAACGTTCTGGCAGCAACAAGGCAGTAAAATTGCCAATCGCAATCTATGGATCTCCATTCCCAGCTTGCTGTGTGGTTTTGGCGTCTGGATGCTGTGGAGTGTGGTCACGGTACAAATGCTGAATGTGGGTTTTCCTTTTACCACCAGTGAATTATTTACATTAACCGGCATTGCCGGTTTAACTGGCGCTACTTTACGTATTCCCTCTAGTTTTTTTGTCCGGCTTTGCGGCGGGCGATATACATTGTTTTTAACCACCTGTTTATTGATGATCCCCGCAGTGGGTACGGGTCTGGCGCTGCAGGATAAAACCACGCCGCTGTGGGTGTTTCAGCTGATGGCGTTGTTATCTGGGATTGGTGGTGGCAACTTTGCATCATCGATGTCCAATATCAGTTTCTTTTTTCCAAAAAAACAACAAGGTTTAGCGCTTGGCTTAAATGCCGGTTTGGGTAATTTTGGCGTGACCACAGTGCAAATTGCCGTGCCGTTATTTATGTCCTACGGCGTGTTCTCGATGTTTGGCGCTGGCGATCCGATGGTGCTGGAAAAAGCCAGCGGCACCGTGATTGGCACTATCGCCGCTGGCACTGAAACTTGGATCCAAAACTCGGGTTTTTCATGGCTCATCACCTTAATTCCGCTGGCATTTTTGTTGTGGTTTGGTACCAATAATCTGAATACCGAAGAAGTGACACCGAAACTGCCTAAAGCCCCGGCCTCTTTTGCCATTATTCTGGCGATGTTGTCGATTGGCTTTTTCACTTCAATCATTGGTTTATGGTTGATGCTCCCCACCAATGCCAACGGCTCAGGTTTTGGCATCCCCAAAGAAATAGTTATTGTGCTGGTGTTGTTCAGTACGGTGATGTTACTCAAATTGTTGCCAGGCGCGATTCGCACCAGCTTGGACCGCCAATATAAAATATTCAATAACAAACACACTTGGGTGATGAGTGTGTTGTATGTGATGACCTTTGGCTCTTTTATTGGTTTTGCCGCCGCTTTCCCACTGTCGATACAGGTTATTTTCGGCTACAGCCATGTGATGGTGGATGGCGTGATGACTCACTCCACTCCAAACCCTAACGGCCCAAGCGCACTGACTTATGCTTGGATAGCACCTTTTATCGGTGCGCTTATTCGCCCGTTTGGTGGTTGGGTATCTGACAAAATCGGTGGTGCATTGGTGACACAACTTTGTTCAGTAGTGATGACCGTTTGCGCCCTTGGTGCCGCTTATTACATGCAACTGGCCTATCAGTCGCCAACGCCTGAACAGTATTTTGTACCCTTCTTCCTGATTTTCTTAGGATTATTTGCCGCCAGTGGTATCGGTAACGGTTCTACTTTTCGCACCATTGCGGTGGTTTTTCCGAAGGAACAAGCAGGCCCGGTGTTAGGCTGGACCTCGGCGGTGGCCGCTTATGGTGCCTTTTATATTCCACAGGTACTTGGTGAACAAATTAAAGCCGCGACCCCAGAATACGCGATGGTCGGTTTCGCCGCCTTTTACAGCTTATGTTTGGTGTTAAATTGGTTCTTCTACCTACGTAAATCTGGCGAGTATTACAATCCATAGCAGCGCTGAACAAACCGCTACGTAGCCTCATTGAACAAACAGCTACGTAGCAGCGCTGAACCAACCGCTACCGCTGAGCAACAGCCAAAAATGCCGGTCGAACGACTGGCATTTTTTCCAACCAAGCAATCAACGCGCCGAAGCACACGGCCTGATTCCAGTCGCGCTCAGCGGCGCTCAAACGAATGCTGACAGTTCACCTCAAGTCGATTCTTCACTTTCTCTACGCGAAAAACCAGCCTCAGACTTTGCTAAGAGGATGTATTCGTCTTCCTTACAACAGATAAGTCACTCTGTTGCTGCACGCCGGTTCATTCACCTTGTGTTTAAATCTGGCACTTCATCGTACAACAAAGTTATTTTAGTTGCCGACCCATAATGTGATACTATAACATATCACTAAAGGCCTCATTGGCTCCCTCTTTTTAATCACACAGGCAACAATGATGAAAGATCTATTTGGTGTTGGTTTATCAGGGCTTTGTCTGCTGCACTGCCTGTTGACGCCTGTGTTACTGGCGTTTGGAGGTGCTGGCTTTATCAGCTCATGGCTTGGCGCTGAGTGGTTGCATTATTTATTGCTTGCGCCGATCAGTCTGCTCCTCATGTGGAGCCTGCCGTTGTCTTGGATTAAACACAATAACTGCAAACCATTGCTCATTGGCGCGATAGGTTTCAGTCTGCTGCTGATTTCACTGGTGGTACCCGGCTTTGCCGAGCAGGTACTGGCTGTTGTTGGTGGCTTAGCAGTGATTGGCGCCCACCTGTTCAATCGACGCCTGCTTGTGACACATTTTCCTCAATCGATAAGAAGCTAACCTATGACTCAACCTGTGACTCAACCTATGACCCATCGTGACCGACACCAACTCCCTGTGACGGTCCTTTCTGGCTTCTTAGGGGCGGGCAAAACAACTTTACTCAATCAAATCCTTAACAACCGGGCCGGCCTGAAGGTGGCGGTGATCGTCAACGATATGAGCGAACTGAATATTGACGCGACCATCGTGAACAACGAAGTGAGCTTAAACCGAGCGCAAGAAAAACTCATTGAAATGAGTAATGGCTGCATTTGTTGCACTTTACGTGAAGATTTATTGCTCGAAGTGGGCCGATTAGCACGCGAAGGCCGCTTTGATTACTTAGTGATTGAATCGACAGGTATTTCCGAGCCACTGCCAATCGCTGAAACTTTTACTTTTGAACATGAAGATGGCCAAAGCTTAGCGGATATCGCAAGGCTCGATACCATGGTAACGGTGGTCGATGCGGTGAATTTTCTGATAGATTATCGAGCCGCCAGTTCATTACAGGAAAAAGGTGAAAGTCTCGGCGAAGACGATGAGCGTAGTGTCGCCGATCTCTTAATCGCCCAAGTCGAATTTTGCGATGTGTTGGTGATTAGCAAGGCCGATTTGGTCAGCAGTGACGACTTAGCGCAACTCAAGGCCATCCTGCGCCGACTGAACAGCAGCGCGCTGATCTATGAGGCGATTCTTGGGAACATCGATATTAACAAAGTTCTTGGCACTGGCTTGTTTGACTTTGAAAAGGCAGCGCAAGCGCCAGGCTGGTTGAGCGAACTGCGCGGTGAACACCAAGCTGAATCTGACGAATACGGCATTAGTAGTTTTACTTTTCAGGCGCGATTGCCGTTTCACCCGCAGCGATTTTATGATTTTCTGCATCAAGAGTGGCCACAAGGCCGACTGCTGCGATCTAAAGGTTATTTCTGGCTGGCAAATGAGCCAGACCATGCATGGCAATGGCATCAGGCCGGTGGTACCGCCCAGTATGGTATGGCAGGTTTGTTCTGGCATGCAGTACCAGAAACAGAATGGCCGGATGACGCCGAAGCGGTGCAGGCCATTCAAAGCATGTTTGTGGCAC
Organism: Rheinheimera sp.; assembly: GCA_037968955.1. Classification (GTDB taxonomy): domain Bacteria; phylum Pseudomonadota; class Gammaproteobacteria; order Enterobacterales; family Alteromonadaceae; genus Pararheinheimera. The sequence continues at coordinate 4,130 of JBBKWN010000077.1, forward strand.
CATTTGGTGACTGTCGCCAGGAACTGGTGTTTATTGGCCAGCAGCTGGAACAACAACACATGCTCAAGCAACTTCAGCACTGCCTGCTGACCGAGCAAGAAATGGCGCTATCCATAAA
>JBBKWN010000078.1:0-41559 GCA_037968955.1 Rheinheimera sp.
AACCACCTGAATCCATTCCGAACTCAGAAGTGAAACGCAGCTGCGACGATGGTAGTGTGGCAGATGCCATGCGAGAGTAGTACACCGCCAGGCTCCCAATAAGTCAAAAAGCCCACTCATTGAGTGGGCTTTTTGCATTTGCGGGCATTGAGTTGGAAAGTTAGTCGCTAAATTCTGTGTGATTTTTTGATGGTTTTCGTGAAGTATTCGCCCCCTCCCTGACAAGCACTCGCCTTTAATGTATTGGGCCGGAAAAATCTATGATGCATCGACTTTTCGGTAATTTAACCTTTTTACTTCAATATGATCAGCTGATGCAGTATTGTTCTGTCACAACAACACCAAGCTGAAAATACAGCTAATTCCTCATCCCAAGGTTACGTTATGTCTGATTTTATAGAAGTGTATGACAATGCGCTGAGTAGTGAGCTGTGTGAGCAGCTGATCAAGGCTTTTGATACTAGTCCTTATTTAAATCCCGGTCGTACCGGGGGGGGTGTTGATACCACTAAAAAAATCAGTACTGACCTGTATCTCAATGAATATCAAGAATATTTGCCATTATTGCAACAAGTGTGGGCTGCAACTACACATTACGCAGCGCAGTATTTTAAGAAATACCATTTTGCGTTGATTGCACCAGTCGCGCTATCTGTGCCACATCCAAAAACCGGTCAGCCGCTGGCTCTTACGCACGAGAACTATATAGAGTTTGGCGTTGATAAAACCGAAGATTTTATGAAGGTGCTGTACCGGATGGGGCCTATTCAGGCGCAGAAATACCAGGCGGGACTTGGCAATTACAACTACTGGCATTGCGAAGTCTACCCACAGGCGCCATTGAATGAACCATTGCACCGTAGCTTGTTGTTTATGTTCTATTTAAATGATGTCGACGAAGGCGGACAAACTGAGTTTTATTATCAGAAAAAAGCAATTTCGCCGAAGGCGGGTAGAATGGTGATTGCACCAGCGTACTTTACCCATACTCATCGTGGTTGTGTGCCAATTTCCAGCGACAAATACATTTTAACGAGTTGGATTTTATTGAATCGTGCCGAGCAATTGTATCAATCGCCGAGCTAACCTTGAATTCAAAAAAGTTTTGGCTGATACGGATGTATCAGCCAAATTGAATTTTGGTATGCGGTACGCTGTAGTTTTAATTCTGTTCCGATGGTTGATGGACCGCGAAAATCATTTTCAAATGCGGAATATCGTCTTCTAAATAGGCTTCGCTGGCCGAAACAAACCCCATACTTTCATAAAAACGCTGTAGATAGCACTGCGCAGAGATATGAATATCCAGCCCTGGCCAACTCTCTTTGGTGGTGGCGATAGCTTTGGCCATTAATACTTCACCAAGCCCCAATCGTCTGGCAGTTTGTGCTACGCAGACACGGCCAATACCGGGGACACCGGCAAAACTGACATCAGGCGGCAGTATTCTGGCGTAAGCGAGTATTTTACCGGCCTTTTTTAACAACAAGTGTCTGGTTTCCGGATGCAAATCTTTGTCGTCCAGCTCTGGATAAGGACAATTCTGCTCGACCACAAAAACATCAACGCGTAATTGCAACAAGGCATATAAGGTATATGTGTCCAGATCTTTAAACCGAACAATGTCCCATTCCATCATCGTACTATCCATCTAACCGTATTAATTTTTCCCTACTATACCAGAGCGCCAACCGCGTTACCTAGTCTGAAACACAGCACAATGTCAGTTATGCTCGTTCTGGCATGGGGTGCTGGTGACTTATCTGTCTTGATAGTGTCAATAACTTGTCCTTATTTTGTCACCATTTGATCACCGACCTGACATCAACAACCTTTGTAATGGCAGCGAGAAAATTACAATGAAATCAATTTAATTGGAGCTCGCATGCAGAACAACACCCGTTTTGAAATAGATAACAGCGGCATTGACCCGCAAACAAACTTTTCAGAGAATCCGGAATTTTCGGATATCTTAGCGGCGAATATGCAACGTCGTAGCTTTTTAAGAGGAACTTTGGGTACCGCTGTGGCGAGTGTTTTTGGTGCCAGTTTAATGGGTTGTAACGACAGCAGCAGCTCTCCTGCGCCAGTGACTTTACCAGCAGCTGTGAAGCCAACACCAGCCCCTGTGTTAATGGGTTTTAATGCTGTTGCTACCAACCGCCTTGATACCATCACAGTGCCAGAAGGCTACAGTGCCCGTGCGTTTTTACCGATGGGCACCCCTTTGACTGGCAGCTACCCAGCTTACCGCGACGGCGGCATTAACACGGGTGCCGAGATGGAGCAACAAGTCGGTGCTCATCATGATGGCATGCATTTTTTCCCCATTGATGCCCGTACTGAAGCAAAAAATAGCAACGAAGGGCTGCTGGTCTTTAACCATGAATACTGTGAACCCGCGACTCTGCATCAAAATGGCGCCAGTGGCTTACCGCGTCCTGCCGACGAAGTGCGTAAAGAAGTCGCCGTCCATGGTGTCACTGTGGCACATATCAAAAAAGATGCCAGCGGCCAGTTCCAGTTAGTTCAAGGCAGCCCGCTGAATCGCCGGATCACCGGCGCTACGCCGATGGATATCGCCGGTCCGGCTCGTGGTCATGCCAAGCTGATTACTAAATACAGCACTGACGGCACCCGTACCCGCGGCACCTTAAATAATTGTGGTAACGGTTATACGCCATGGGGTACTTACCTGACGGCCGAGGAAAACTGGGCTGGATATTTCGCCAACACTGATGCGCAGCAACCGCGGGAGCATAAACGTTATGGTGTTGCCAGCAAAACCAGTCGTTATGGTTGGGAAACTGCCGATTCTGGTGCCGACCAATATCAACGTTTTAATGCTTCGACCATTGCTACTGACGCCGATCGTGACTATCGCAACGAGCCAAATACGTTTGGCTGGATTGTTGAAATTGACCCCTTTAATCCAGATAGCGTGCCGCAAAAACGCACCGCGTTAGGCCGTTTTGGGCATGAAGGTGTGGTGTTTGCACCGGTCACAGAAGGGAAGCCTGTGGTGTTTTACTCGGGAGATGATTCGACCTTTGAATACATTTATAAATATGTCTCCAAAACACCTTATTACAAAGCCACTGCCGGTGGTCATTTACTGAATGACGGTACGTTATATGTTGCTAAGTTTAATGCTGATGGTAGTGGTGAGTGGTTAGCGCTGGACTACCATTCTGAAACGTTCCGCGCCAAAGCACTGGCCGCCAATGTGGAATTCAGTAGTCAGGCTGATGTGTTAATTAATACCCGGCTAGCCGCCGATGTGGCTGGTGCGACCAAAATGGACCGTCCTGAATGGGGCACTGTACATCCGGAGACGGGCGAAGTCTATTTCACGCTAACGAATAACAACTCACGAACCGCTGCGCAAATTGATGCTGCGAATCCAAGAGCTGCCAATGCAACGGGTCACATCATCCGTTGGCGTGAACGTGCAGCAACTGCGGCTTTTGATTGGGATATTTTTCTGTTAGCGGGTGATGTAGGAACTGCGACACCTGGCACAGATCTTAAACTGACTGCTGACAATCATTTAGCAAGCCCGGATGGTCTGTCTTTTGATAGCAATGGCTTGTTGTGGATCCAAACCGATATGAGCGGCTCGCAGCAAGGCTCTGGCCCGTATGGCAACAACCAAATGTTGGTTGCTGATACAAAAAACCGTAAATTAAAACGGTTTTTAGTGGGACCTATTGATTGTGAAGTGACCGGCATCAGCTGGACTCCCGATTTAAAAACCATGTTTGTCAATATTCAGCACCCGGGTGACCGTTCTACCGCGACGAAATTGACCAGCACTTGGCCTGCCAATGACTCGACTAGCCGCCCTCGCTCTGCCACCGTGATCGTCACTAAAAATGATGGCGGAGTAATTGGCTCGTAAATCGTTACTCCATGATCATCACTTTAAATGCCAGCTGAATGCTGGCATTTTTATTTATCGCAAACACGAAATAAAACGGCTGATCATTGCTGGTCGGAACTGTCCCAAAAGCGTATAATTTGCGCAAATTGCCGGCGCCTGAAAAATGCTCAGGTGTTCACTAGTTCGGCAAATTGCCGCTTTCACGTCAGATGTAATCATTCATGAGTTTAAAAAAGTTTGCCCTCTATAAATTAGTTCTGCTGGCTTTGATCATGGTGTCGGTGGTACTGAGCTATATCCCCGATCGGCCTTATCACGTACCGACTGAAAACACGGCGAAGCAGAATTTTCATGTGATTGAATTTGATGATCATGGTGAAGCGCACCTACCTGAGCAATGGCAAAGTTTACATCAACGTATTACCCAAACTTATGTTGGGCCGGCGCCAGAACTGGTAATTTTTATCCACGGTTGGCATCACAGCGCCAAACCCAATGACGACAACTTCGTTGCATTTCAGCGCTTTTACCAGCAAATGGCGGCGAATGATCCACAGCGCAATTTGTTAGGTTTGTATATCGGCTGGCGTGGCGACAAATATGATCCGTTGTTTCTGGATGGTTCTACCGATGCAAATAGTCAGATTGAACCCTTAGATTTCCCCACCATTTACCAGCGTAAAAGTGTGGCGAAACGCATTGGGCAACAGGGCATGACCCAGCTGCTGGATGAATTGGATTTATTAGTCGAACAGCGCAAGCTACAGCGTTATGTGTTGGTGGGGCATAGTTTGGGCGGAGCAATTGCCTTACATGCCAGTAAAGACCGGATTAAAAAAGCGATTGATGCACAACAAGATAATCCCAACCTGTTTATTTTACTGAACCCAGCGGTGAACGCGCGTGAGTACCGGCCGCTGGATAGTTTGCTCAGTATTGACCGTCAAAAACCATCGATGGTGGTGTTGCAATCCAAAGGGGATTTTGCTGTCAAAGAGGCTTTTAACTGGCTGAAGGAAGGCGAGCGTGCAGTTGGCAACTCGTGGGCTATTACCCATGATATTGATAAATGCCCGCGTGGTAACTGTCAAACGCCACTGAAAATGCCTGCCGCGTTACAGGCGCATGATCAAACCCCGGGCTGCATGATGACGTTAGATCGTTCAGGCTGGAAAATCCGTGCCCGGCTAAAAGCACGCCGAGCCGTGCAAAGCTGCCCCGATGCCAATATGCAGGCAGTGTGGGTATTGGCGGTGTCAGATGACATTATCAATGGCCACAATGGCATCCTGACACCAGATCACGGCAAAGCATTATCGGAAGTGATGAGCATGATTGATTTATACCGCAATCAGTTGCCAGCAGACGCCGTAAAACAAGCGCAGCAGTTGCAATTACTTGAACAACAAGCCGAAGCATCATTTTCAGCTATCGAGCCCGTCGACGCGCCGGTGGCTGAAGGGCTAAGTGAAGCAATGACTGCGGCGAAAGATCCTGTTTAATCAGTGCACAGTGGCTGTGGGGCAGCAGCGGCCTAATGCCACAAAATGAGGACGGTGCCAAACACAGTTAACGCCGCGCCTGCCCAAGCACCTAAAGCAGGGCGGCGCCGATAGACCAGCCAGAGCAGCGGTAACACGATTACCGGACTGACTGAAGATAACATCGCGACGATGCCGGCATCACCTTGTTTGAGCGCTTGCAAAATTAACGTCATGCCAATACCCATCGACAACAATGCATTAAATGCTACCATCGCCAGCACTTTGCGGGTCAGCGGCAGATAACTACGCGCAACTTTAAAACCCAGCCATAACAAGAGCAGATGGCAGCACAAAGCGGTCGTCATCCGCACGGCAGAAGCGGCAATCGCATCAATCTCGGTTTCCATTAACGGTTTGAGCATCAATGTTGAAACCGCCTGGCACAAAGCCGATAACAGACCCAAGCCAATGCCAATCCCCAGTTGATGACTACTGCTTTCCCAATGGTGCTGCTCCTCGGCGCGGCGGCCAAACAAAATCGCGCTCATCACACCGCTGAGTAATAAGCCAGAGCCTAGTAGTGTCCAGCCCCAGATGGTTTCCCCAAGATACAGATACGCAAGCACGGCCGAAAATAAGGCATGGGTTGCGAATAAGACGCCTGCGCGGCGAGGGCCCAGGCGATTCATTGACGCGAAAAGTGCCGTATCGCCAATCAAAATACCAATGATGCCAGATAAGGCGAGCAGCCATAGTTTTTCAGGTAGCAGACTCTGCCAGCTGCCTGCATAAATCGCCACTGACCAGAGCAACAAGCTGGCACAAGCCATGCGCCAGCGGGTAAACGCAAACGCCCCTAAATGCTTGGCTGCTGGCGCCGAAATAAGACTGCCCAATGCCCAGCAACAAGCAGCGGCCAGCGCCATCCATTCAAAACTCACAATATTCCTTAGTCGTCGCTGGCGGCGTCAAATAACCCAGATGATAAATAGCGATCACCACGATCGCAGATAATGGCCACGATTACCGCTTCTGGCATTTGTTCAGCCAGCTTGATTGCCGCAAACACCGCGCCGCCGGAGCTTACCCCGGCGCAAATACCTTCAACCCGAGCCAGCTGGCGGGTGGTGGTTACCGCATCGGTTTCACTGACGTCAATCACTTGGTCAACCCGATCTTTTTGATAAAAGCCTGGTAGATAAGCTGCAGGCCAGCGCCGGATCCCAGGAATGGAGCTGCCTTCAGCCGGTTGCAAACCAATAATTTGAATAGCTGGGTTTTGCATTTTTAAAAAAGTGGACACGCCCATAATGGTACCCGTAGTGCCCATGCTGGAGACGAAGTGAGTGATGAGGCCACGACTTTGCTGCCAGATTTCGGGCCCGGTGCTGGCAACATGCGCCGCTGGATTATCCGGATTATTAAATTGGTCCAGTACAATGCCTTCACCTTGTGCTTGCATCTGTAATGCCAAGTCGCGTGCACCTTCCATCCCTTGTGCTTTGCTGACTAAAATCAACTTCGCGCCATAAGCCTGCATCGAGGCTTTGCGTTCACTGGTGGCGTTGTCCGGCATAATTAAAATCATCCGGTAGCCTTTAATGGCTGCAGCCATGGCCAATGCAATGCCGGTATTGCCGCTGGTGGCTTCAATAATGGTATCGCCCGGTTGAATGTCGCCACGCAGTTCGGCCTGCACAATCATATTCAGCGCGGGGCGATCTTTGACTGAACCCGCCGGATTATTGCCTTCTAGTTTCAACAGGACGGTACTTTGGGTGTGTGCCGCCAGTCGTTGCAATTTCACCAACGGAGTGTGGCCAACAAAAGCTTCAATGGTCGGAAAGTCAGGCCGGGGATCAGCAGCAGACATCAGTATCTCCGAAGAGGAATTTGGCTGGTCAGTGTACAAGAAGTCGTTGGCAACGCCAAAAATTAGTGGCTGAAAATATGCAATCCAGATGACGTTTCTGCCGACAAGTGGCCTATTTTGCGAAGCCATCGCCGCTCAAAAATATCCAGTCATTGCTGTTCACAGGGTCGTCATTTATAGCGAGTAAGGTAAACTTCAATTAAACCAAATCTTTATCTCCTCAATGAATGCATAAGGAAGTCGCATGACAGACACTCTTTCGGTGAAAACCATCCGCAGTATCAATACTTCAGTAGTGCATGGCGCTCTATTTACGCTATTCGCTGCTTCAACGGCCACGCAGGTCATGGCAGATGAACATGCACACCCATTATTCAGCGCTTATCCGCAAGCCAAGGTGGAAAAATACCAGCAGTGGGATTATGCGCAGTTGGCGTTACCGAACACCGTGGTCAATACCAAAGGTCAATTTGAAACCGTACTGGCAACTGGCGAAGTCAGTCGTCATGAATATGAAATTGCCAATACTTCAAGCTTGAAAATTGCCAAAAATTACCAGCAAGCGCTGAAAACGACTGGTTTTAAGATGGTCATAAGCTGCGAGAATGCCGCTTGTGGCCCTGAAGATGGTCAGGCGATTGGCGATGTGTTGTCGATGAATAACAATGTATATAATTTCCACCATCAGCCTTATTACCTGCTGGCGCAAAAAGATCTGCCGGACGGGCCCATCTATGCGGCCTGGTATATCGGTTGTTATCAGGATGACTGTCGGGTACAGCAGGCCATTGTTCAGGCGAAACCATTAACAACCGATTTAATCAAAGTGAATCTAACGGCGTTGGCAGCCCTGACAGAAGAAGTCGCCAAAATTTCTGCAGAAGATGCGGCAAAAGACCACCCGATGTTGTCGCGCTACCCTGGGGCCAAGCTGGATAACACGCAAATCGTGGATACCGAAAAATTTAGTCTGTTGTTGCCACAAGCGCCGACCTTAGCTTTACAGGGGGATTTAAGTCGGCATACCTACGATATTGCCAATGTCTCAACGTTAAAAGTGTATGAAAACTACCAGCATGCGTTGAAAAAAGCCGGTTTTAGCCAGGTCGCACTCTGCCAGCCAAAGGACTGCGGTGGCGAAAGCGCTCTCCAGAAATTTGGTGATGCTTTATCGATACAAAACAATGTCTATAACTATTATCGCAACGCTTATTATGTCGTCAGTAAACTGAGTGCCGGTGGCCAAGACCATTATGTCGCTTTATTTATTGGCGCTTATCAGGACGACGTGCGGGTGCAACAACTGATTTTGTCGAGTAAAGCGGTGGCCACTGATTTGGTCAAGGCCGATGCCAGCGAATTAAAACGCCAGTTAGATACTGCAGGTAAGGCGCTGATTTACGGTATTTATTTTGATACAGGTAAAGCGGATATCAAAACCGAATCGGCCGCAGCGTTGAAGGAAATTGCGTTATTGCTGCAGCAAAACAGCAGTCTACGGCTGTATGTGGTCGGCCATACCGATGACACCGGTGATGCAACCGCCAACCAACAACTATCAGAGCGTCGGGCGGCTGCGGTCGTCAACGCGTTGACCGCACAGCATCAAATTGCGGCCAGCCGGTTGCAAGCGCATGGCGTAGGGCCTTTGGCGCCCGCCAGTAACAATATCAGCGCCGCCGGTAAGCAGCTAAATCGCCGGGTTGAGTTAGTGCAGCGTCTGTGAAATGACCGGGGCGATAGTCTGTTGCTGTTCGCCCCTGAGTTGAGCTGTCGTGTGGTAGGTTGCGTGTAAAGTGCCGGTTAACTAAGCGCGCGACAACCGCTGCAGATTATCGACTATCACCGCACAGGCGATGCCAACGTTCAGCGATTCGGCGTCACCAAAAGCCGGGATGGTCAGTCGCCGCTTGATCAGTGGCTCAAGTTCACTGCTGATGCCGTTGGCTTCATTGCCAAGCACAATAAAACCGCCGCTGCTGCCAAGCTGCAGTTGATGCACCGATTCTCCGCCAAGATAAGCGCCAAAAACCGGCTGCCGGGCTTTGCTTAGCACTTCCGGCAGGGGTTGATAATGCAGTTTTACCCGTAAAAATGAACCTTTGGCGCTGGCAATCACTTTTGGGTTAAACGCATCGACGGTATCGGTTGAACAAAGAATGTGGCGGATACCGTACCAGTCCGCAATGCGGATGATGGTGCCTAAATTACCGGGGTCATTGATTTGGTCAAGCACCAGCACCCAGTCGCCGTCCTGTTCGGCAAAAGGGGCATAATGTGGCAGTTCAACCACCGCTATTGCTGCATTGTTGCTAGTAAAAGTGCCGACTTGTTCCAGTTCGGATGCGGTGCAGGGATGCGCTAATTCAGAGGCGATTGCAGCATCAGGATGGCGGTTTAGAAAATCGGCAGTGCCGAACAAGGCTTTGACCGGCCAGCCGGATGCCAACACTTCTAACACCGCTTTTTCGCCTTCGACAAAAAACAGCTGCTCGGTTTTGCGGTATTTTTTCAAATGTAGCGATTTAATGAGCTTGGCCCATTTTTGACTAATCATCTATTGTCCTGTTGCGGCAAAAAATACGGACGCTGCGCGCGTCCGTGATTTGAATATTGGGCAGTGTAGCCTGCGTCTTGGTAAAAGGCAGCAGAATTTCGCTGAGCGACTGGCCTGCGCTACTTGCGGCGGAACACTTGTTTGCCGCCGACATAAGTTTGTAGCACTTGGGTTTGCCAGATTTGCTCGGGTGGGATCTGAGTTAAATCGCGGTCGATCAGAATAAAATCGGCCCACATGCCAGGTTGCAAACTGCCCATCGCTTTTTCCTGATACGCGCCAAAAGCGGCATCGACGGTGAAGGCGCGCAGGGCTTCGGTCAGCGTCAGTTTCTGCTCTGGTAACCAGCCACCCGCCGGCTGATTTTGCTGATCTTGGCGCGTCACTGCTGCGTGCAGACCGTGGAACGGATTCGCCAGCTCGACTGGATAATCGGAGCCGCCGACAATCACGCTGCCTTGATCAACAAAACTGCGCCAAGCATAGGCCCCACGAAGTCTTGCCACGCCCAAGCGGTCACCCGCCATATTTTTATCAGACGTGGCGTGGGTTGGTTGCATCGACGGCAACACATGCAATTTGGCAAAGCGTGGAATATCCACCGGTGCCACTATTTGTGCATGTTCAACCCGATAGCGGCCGTTCAGGCGTTGCGTCTCATTGGCAAGCAACTCGAAGCGGTCAAGCACCAGTCGGTTGGCGTAGTCACCAATCGCATGCACATTAGCCTGAAAGCCGGCGTCGATAGTCATTTTCATTAACTGGGTTAAGGCATCTGGTTGGGTCACCAGCAAACCTTTTTCGCCGGATTTATCGCTGTACGAAGCCAACAAGGCCGCTCCTCGGCTACCAAGCGCGCCGTCGCCATAGATTTTCACCGAACGTACGTCAAGGATATCGGCTGGATCGTCAATCGGACCGGCTTTTAGCCATGCTGGTAATTGTGGATCAGTCGCCGCGAGCATGGCGTAAATCCGCAGTGGAATTTTCGCTTGTTGTTGCAAGGTTTGATAAGTTGCCAAATTCACCGCATCAACACCGGCATCATGGGTGCTGGTAATACCAAGCGCCAATAAATGATCAAAAGCCGCCGCCAGTGAAGCCTGCCGCTCAGCTTCATTTTGTGGCGGAATTTTTTGTTCGAGCAAGGTCATGGCATTGTCGATTAACACACCGGTTGGCTGGCCTTTATCATCACGTAAAATCTGGCCGCCGGGCGGGTCGATACTGTTTTTGGTGATGCCCGCTAACTGCAGCGCCTTGCTATTGGCCCAGCCAGCGTGACCATCCACCCGGCTTAACCATACCGGTTTGTCGTTAATTTGTTCGTCCAGCAAGGTGGTGCTTGGAAACTGTTGGGTTGGCCACAACACCTGATTCCAGCCACGGCCTAAAATCCACTGCGCCTGCGGTTGGGTTTTGGCAAACGCCACCACTTTGGCAACCGCGTGTGCTTCACTGCTACTGCTGCGCAGGTCGACCTGCGACAGGTTTTGGCCGAGGCCTAAAACATGACCGTGGCCGTCGATCAGGCCTGGCAATAAGGTTTTTCCCTGACCATTGATGGTTTTGGCGTTGGGGTAGTTTTTGCCAAGTGCCGCATCGCCACGCGCCAGCACCTTGCCGCTGACATCGTCAAATACCAGGCTTTGAAACGGTACGAGTGTCCGTTTCTCGTCAAAACCATAACCTTGAATATTACTGAGCACGACGGGCTCGGCGAGGGCCGGTGTTGCAGCGACGAGCGTCAGCAATACCGCTTGGCAAATTCGGGATAACAACATAACAAAACTCCATTTTCCTGGGACCGAATGGGCGGGCGCCTGGTGTTGGAATTTTCCAACGTTATCGGTATTTCTTTTTCGCTTTACGCGCCCGTTCTTTCTCACGCTCCGCTTTTTCTTTTTCGATGCGGGCTTGCTCTAACTTAGCATCGGCTAATTCTTGTGTCACCATTTCCGGTGTTTCTAGACTAATGGGGCCAAATAAACCTGCACGTAGTTCTGTAATTAAAATTGTACCCGCCTTGGTTAAATCGACGATACCGCCTTTCACCATACAACCGCGGCGTTGCCCAATTGCATCGAGCAAAGCTAAATCGTTTTCGGGCTGTTCGCTTAGCTGATAACGCGCCATCACCTGTTTTGGGTAAGCTTTTAGCAAATAATCGGCAGCGAACATGGCGATGTCGGCGTAATCAAAGGCGGTGTCTTTAATGCCGCCCGTGACGGCAAGGCGATAGCCGCAACTGGCTGGGCTGAGTTTGGGCCACAAAAAGCCTGGGGTGTCGGTCAGAATGACATTGTTATCGAGTTTAATTCGCTGCTGGGCTTTGGTGACGCCCGCTTCGTTGCCGGTTTTGGCAATAATTCGTCCAGCGAGGGTGTTGATTAACGTCGACTTCCCGACGTTTGGAATGCCCATAATCATGGCGCGCGCACCACGCACATCAAAGTTACGATCAGGCAGTAGGGCGGTACATAAATCCAGCAAGGCACGAATTTGCTCTGGGTTTTGCTGACTAATCGGAATGGCTTTAACGCCGGATTGCTGTTCATAATGTTGTTGCCACAACTTGGTGACCGCAGGGTCGGCCAAGTCAGCTTTGTTCAGCACTTTAATACAAGGAGTGTCGCCGCGCAGCTCGGGCACTAATGGATTTTCGCTGGAAAACGGGATGCGCGCATCAATCATTTCAATAATGACATCAACCTGTGGCATCACTTCGGCGATTTCTTTACGCGCCTTGTGCATGTGGCCTGGAAACCAGTTAATAGACATAACAAACCCTTGTAACACCAGACGCAACAGCCTCTGGCAAATAGCTAAATAGAATGTCGCTAGTTTACCTTGTTCGCGCCGCACAGGCCGTGGTTTTTTTGCCGGATGACTTTGTTTTGGCTATGCCGAACGGTGTCCGATGTCGTGGTCCCGCTATTTTTTTACTAAAGATGACCAGAGTATCAATCAGAACTATTGAATTTGTTACATTTTTGACCATCTTTGCCGGCAAAACCAGCGTATGATCAACAGTACTTGATCAGAGGGAGTTTCTGCCGCATGACCTTTTTATCTGCCAAAACGATGTTTCCGGCCAGCACTTTGTGGTTATTACTGGCGAGTTCCGCTTGTTTTGCCACCAGTTTCCAAACCCAAGTGGTGAAGCTGGACCATCCAGCCAATGGTCATTTGTTGAAGTTAACTGATAATCCAACCTTGTTGGTGTCAGGTCATAACATTGAACATCGCTGGCTAAGCCAAGTCGATTTGCAACTGATGCAGGCCAGTCAAATTGCCATTCCAACCACAGCGCAATTTTTTGATCAGGCGTTGCTGGCGGGGCAAAAAGGCGGTCAACTGGTCAGCTTGACTACGGAAGGCGTTGCGCATTACCAACCGGCAGAAAAACGCTGGCGCACGTTGCTTCGCAGCAGTTCGTTATATCGGGTGGTGGATACCAAAAGATTACGTTTGCTTGAATTCAGTCATGATCTGAACAAGGATCAGCTGACCGATTTTTTACTGCCGGATTTTAATGGTTATCAGCTATGGCTACAGCAAGCGGATGGCAGCTTTCGCCATTTTGAACTGGCCATCGACAGTCAAATGCAGGCGTTTGATGAAGATCCAACCTACATAGCGCGTAAACCTTGGCTGGTGGATTTAAATCTGGATGGCAAAACCGATATCGCATTTGCCAAAGATGATAGCTTGCAGGTGTTTTTGCAGCAGGGCGATGGCAGCTTCCCCGCCGCACCGATGGTGATGGCATTAGGTGTCGGCCTGACGCCGGATAACCAAGCGCAACTGCGTAGCGGTGATGGTCGCAGCTTTAAAGGCCTGACGATTACCCGGTTGCAGCGGCTGGCGGATATCAATGGCGATAATATTGTGGATTTAGTGGTGCAGCAGCAACAGTATGTTGATGCGATGGAGCAAAATTACAGTTATCACATTTATTACGGACAACCAGCCGCAGCGGGAGTCAGTTTCCAAAACAAACCCAATCAAACCATTAGCACCTCCGGCGTGCAGTTTGATGTGAAGTTTGTTGATTTAGATAATGACCAACGCGTCGATTTTTACACCCCAGCGGCGCAGATTGGCGTGCGCTCGATTATTCGGGCCCTGATTGCTGGGACGGCCAATGTTGAATTGCAATTTTATAAACAACAAGCCGATGGCAGTTTTGGCAAAAAGCCGGTGTACCGGCAGGATATGACGGTCGAAATCAGTATTGGCAGTGGCCAAGTAAATATGCCGCTGGCGACCGTGATCAAAAATGCCGCCGGTGTGGCGAGTTTAGTGGTTGGAGATGGTGAGGATACGCTGCGTACTTTCGCTCCGGCGCCCGCCAAGTTATTTAGCGATAAAAGCTCAAAACAAACCCAGCCGATGCCCAAACGTGGGGTCGATGCGCTAGTTGTTGATCTCAACGGCGATGGCAAAGAAGATTTAGTGTTGCCATTTACCAGTCAGGAAGTGAGCCCTGAGCTGAGCAATCAATTACAGTTGTTAATTCAACAATGAATTCGCGAAGTGCCTGCGGCTTTGCAGCCGCGACCACGACTCAAAGATTTAAACCGCGTTGGCTGTGGCAACTGCGGGTCCTGTTGTTATTGTTGTCTGCGGGATGGTTGATGGCGCCGCTGTCGGCATTACTGGCCGACATGCTGTTCCCTGCTTTAAACCGCACTGATGCGGTGATTGTGGCCAGTTTTGTTGGCCCGTTGTTGTCGCTGGTGCTGGTGTTATTGGGCATGTGGCCACGACGGCTTCGCATTGTCGTTGTCGGTTTGGCGTTATTACATGCCATCGCCGGGTATTGGGCGCTGGGTGTGCTCAGTTGAACGGTTTTATACAACGCCTGAAACAGCTTCATTTATGGTTAGGGCTGGGGCTTGGTTGGTTGTTGTTTTTGCTCATTTTTAGCGGCAGCTTAAGCTTTTACCGGGCGGAATTAGATAGCTTGCCACTGTTGCAGCATCAGCAAAGCGACAGTGCCCTAACCAAGGGCGCAGGCAACACCAGAGCGACGCAAGCCGAACAAAGTGCGGTTGTGGCGATGGAATTTTTAGCGCGTCAGGCGCCGACAGCGACGCAGTGGTATATCGAATTGCCACAGCAGCGTAAACCCTATTTGACCTTGCATTGGTTGCTGCCGGCCGCGGCTGGCAAAAGTGCGGGAAAGCTTTATCAACAATTGTTAGAGAGCAATAACGGCCGCGCGCTGACCGAGGCGATCCCAATAAAGTTTGGCGCGACTGAACATCAGCTGGGCGGTTTGTTTTTCCAACTACATTTTAATTTACTGCAGCTATTTGGCCCGCTCAGTCGCAGCATTGTGGCCTATGTGGCTTTGTTATGGTTACTGCTCTCGGTCGCTGGGCTGTTCAGTCTAAGGGGGCGGTGGCGCAGTTTGTGGCAATGGCGGGCATCGCCTGTAACGACGCCGGCAGCACTAAAATCAGCGCGTTTATTGCGGCATAATCAGTTGGCGGTGCTGACCTTACCCTTTGCGCTGCTGTTTGCCAGCAGTGGCTGGCTAACCCAGATGTTGAGCGACAACAGTGCGCCGCAGCGGCAATTGTATCCGGCGCAGCCCTACCAGTTTTATGCCGAGTTATTTCCAGCGGCGCAACCTTTTGCCGGTCCACGGCAGGATGACCCTGCTGCATTGCCCGATCTGGCTGCGTTGTTAATGCAGGCTAAGCAGCAACTCGCGCTGCCGGTGGGGAAAATTAGCATCACCCAACCGGGCACCGCCCAAAGCACGGTGCTGTTAACCGGCAGCGCGGCGGCGCAAGTCAGTAATCATCTACCCACGATGTTATTCCGCTTGGAAGGCTCGGCTTGGCAGATGGTTGCAGCGGTGGCCGCACCTCAGCCAGCACAAACAACCATCGCCCGCGGTCGTAGTTTTTTTTACGGTTTGCATCAGTCGTTATATGCATCAACTGGGCTGCGAGCGGTATTGTTTGTCGCTGGTATGGGCTGTTGCTGGCTGATCTGGCTTGGCTTGCGTAGCTTTTTGCAGCGTCAGCCGTCGCTATTTTGGCGGCAATGGATGCTGCCGTTGACAGCCATCGCCGCGGTATCGCTGGTCGGCGGAAGCGGGTTGTTCATCGTAGCGCAAATGCTGCCGGTTAGTTTGTTGGTGGGATGGTCGCTGGCGCAGCAACTGCTGGGGTTGATGTTGATGAGCGCACTGCTGCTGATCCTGTTGGGCTGGCGGCGCCTGACACAGCAGGTTAGCTGACATCCGACCAAAGTTCGGCTTGTGTCTGTGCTTTAAATATGTAATTTTCGGTGAAGTCGTGGCAAAACAAGATGACGCCTCTCAGCGTCAGCGACAGATGTTGGTGGTGCGCAAAAAGCGAACAGACAGCCATCAGACCCCCATCAGACCCCCATCAGACAGCCAAAGCTCGATGAGGACCCAAGAGGTTCAAGAGATATATAATGCAGCCAACGTTGACCAAACATTACCGCGCTACCGCAGGCGTATTACTTGATAACCTGCTGGCTGACACACTCGGTCGGCTGTATCAGGCGATTGGCCAAGATCCGTGTATTGATGCGGTGTTGGATGTGCTCGATTGCGTCTGCCCGACTGATTCCTGTGGCGCACTGGTGTATTCTCGCCAGCAAAAACCGCTCAGTTTATTGCACCGTTTTCATCCGGTGCAGCGTCAGGTGGATGCCGATATATATTCGACCGGGCCTTATGCGTTAGATCCGCAATACCGATTGTTCTTGCAAGGCTGTCCAAGTGACGCTTATTGGCTGCGGGATATCGCGCCCGATGATTTTTATTCCAGTCAGTACTACCAAACGTTTTATTCTAAAACCGGTGTGGCAGATTCCATCGACGTGCTGTGGCGGATTGATGAAGATACGGCGCTGGTGTTTTTTATGCAGCGCAATATCAATAGCAACGACTTTACCGCCGCTGATTTACAGGCATTGCGCTTGGTATTGCCGATGTTGTGGTCGGCGCTGGCGCGACATTATCAGCTGGCGGTTGAATTGCCTGGCACCGTACAAACCCACCACCTGCAGCCCAAAGCCGAAGATAAAACCCATCAGCAAGTGCAATGTACGCTGAATAATTTTGCCAGCTCACTGCTGACCAAAAGGGAGCGCGATGTATTGTTGTATTTATTGCGCGGGTATTCGTCAGCGTTAACGGCGGAAAAGCTCAATACGTCCGATGGTACGGTGAAAATACACCGCAAGAATATCTATCGTAAATTGGAGATTGGCTCGCAAGCCGAGCTGTTTTCTTTATTTATCAATTGTATTCCATTCGCCAAGCCCGAAGATGCCAGCGATCCACTGCAGTTTTATCAACAATCGCAGCAAAGCCCATTGTTTGCTGCGGCGCCAAAGCGTTAACGGGCGATTCCCGAAGCCCTCCAGCAACCTGCCTCTATTGCTAAAGGAATAGCTGTTTATAATTTATCCAATTAAATGCAAAGTCGATTACCCCCAACTGGATATATCAGCTGCCAGTGGCTACTTGTATAGTCAAAATAGACCATGGCAGAGATGGCCGTCATTGCCGTTCCGTTGCACACAGCCCGAAGTTTGGCATGTCCATCGCGCAGCAACAGGAACCAATCACAAGTAAAAATCCAAACCAGCAGCATAAAAACAAGAACCGGCAAACCCTGCCAGCACACCGTGGGAGCGACCGCATGCATCAGCTTAAGTTAAAGAAAATTTCTCGTTCAGTGCTTGGTGCAGTGATCACCATGGCATTGGCGCAAAACGTCGCCTACGCCGATTTAGCCGTAGGTTCCATTTTTGGCCAAACGGTGCAAGGCAGTGTGGTGTCGGTGAAAAACCTCGACACCGGTTTGCAACGTGCACTAACAGCCGATAGCAAGGGTCGGTTTAATTTTTCGCAATTACCAAGCGGCCGTTATCAGGTCAGCAATAATGGCATTAACCGTGAAGTGTCGGTGGCTTTGGGCACCGGTACCGCCGTGAGTTTCAGCGCTGAGCAAATGGAGCGCATTGCAGTGGCGGGGAGCAGTATTAACCCGATTGATACCTCGTCTGTGGAATCTAGTACGGTGTTTACCGCCGCGCAGCTAGATTTACTGCCCATTGGTCGTGATATTAGTGATGTTGCAATGCTCGCACCTGGCACAGTGCGGGGTGACTCTGGTTTTGGCAAACTGGCCTCGTTTGGTGGCGCTTCAGTGGCTGAGAATGGTTACTACATCAATGGTTTTGATGTCACCAATGCCCGAACTTTTTTATCGTACGGCCGGGTGCCGTTTGACGCCATTGGTGAGCAGCAAGTTAAAACCGGTGGTTTTGGCGCCGAATATGGCCGGGCGTTGGGCGGCGTGATTAACGTGGTGACCAAGCGCGGCAGTAACGACTGGAAATTTAATACTTCGATGGTGTATGAGCCCTCATCCCTTGCTGCTCATGGCAAAAACGTGATCAGCCGCAGTGCCACCAGCCCACAAAGCCGTGACTATTATTCGGCCTATCGCGCGGCCGATGAAGCAGACCAGCTTTCTTATAGCTTGTCCGGCGGCGGGCCTTTAATCGAAGACAAACTGTTTATTTATAGCTTACTTGAAGGCAAACAAGACAGTGCGGATTCGTTTAGCTCTGATCGCAGCAGCAGTGTTGAAAACAACTCGCCGAACGGTTTAGTCAAGCTCGACTGGTATATCACCGGTGAGCACATTTTGGAATTTACCGGTGTTCGCAACGTAGAAGAGCGTGATTACACGACCTATCTCAATCCGGACGATAAATTTTATACCGGCCAGCATGGTAATTTGCGGACGCAATACAGTGAGCGTAGTGGCGGCAATATTTTAATTGGCAAGTACACCGGCCATTTAAGCGATAACTTCACGCTGGGGGTGCTGTATGGCGCGCTGAAAAGTGATGCTGATTACAGTACGCCGGATCCGTTGCCGGGCAATGAATGTCCGCTGGTTGATATTTATGATCAGGACACCGACGATATTATCGACGTTGGTTGCTGGAACGAAATTAATATCCGTACGCTCAATTTTGGCCCGGACACTGACGAGCGCAAAGCGCTGCGCATCGACGCCGAGTGGGTGCTCGATAGCCATACCGTCCGTTTTGGTTATGACAATGAAACTTTTACTTCAGCCCGCGCCGGCAGTACCTATTCCGGTGGCGTGTTCTACCGCATTTATACCCCGGTCGACTTTGCCGATCGCTGGAATGGTCAAGATGTTGCCGCCGGCGCCCATGTGGTCCGTAAACGTCAGCGCGAAACCCCTTCCGGTAGTTATGAAGTGAAAAACTCAGCTCTATACCTCGAAGATAGTTTTCAGCTGAGTGACGATCTCCTGATTTACCTTGGCCTGCGTAACGAGTCTTTTGACAATTTAAACAGCGACGGTGTGTCATTTGTCGATGCTGAAAATATGCTGGCGCCGCGGCTTGGTTTTGCCTGGGATGTGAATGGCGATGGCAGCGCCAAACTGTTCGCCAATGCCGGTCGGTATTTTATTCCGATTGCCGCCAATACCAATATCCGCGCTTCCAACTGGCAATCCGTCACCACTGAGTATTACCTGTTTGACGGTACCGTTGATTCGCTGACCCAGGCACCGAAACAACTTGGTCGGCAACTGGGTAGCACGTTGCAAAGCGGTCGCAACACCTCGCCGGAGCCAGCCACAGTGGCCTCGGCCGATCTGGAGCCGATGCTACAAGACGAACTGATTATTGGTTATCAGCGTGAGTTGCTGGAAAACTGGAGTGGCGGGGTGAAGTTTATCGCCCGTGAAGTGAAAAATGGCGTTGACGATTATTGTGGTCGGCAGGCGTTTATCGACTTTGCTGAAGATCAAGGTTACAACGATTTTGACGCTGATACGTTAGCCAGCTGCATTATTTTAAACCCGGGCCGCGACTTACAAATGGACATGGATGTGGCCGCTGACGGTGTATTTAAACGGGTCACGGTGCCAAACAGTTATCTGCAGCTGGATGAATATAAACGGACTTATCAGGCGCTGGAATTTTTCTGGGAAAGATCACGTCAAGACGGTTGGTTTGCGCAAGGCAGTTATGTCTATGCCAAAAGTAAAGGCAATAGCGAAGGTCTGGTCAATAGCTGGCTGGAAGCGGAATCGCCGGGTTTAACCAACGATTTTGATCACAAAGTGTTTGTCGACGGCACCGACGGTTATCTGTCGAACGATCGCCGCCATACCCTGAAATTATTTGGCGGTTATGAAGTGACCGACGAGCTGGAACTATCGGCAAACTTCCTGTTGCAATCAGGGCGGCCGCTGAACTGCTTTGGTTATACCCCGTTTGCTGTTGATGACCCTGAATATGAAGTGTTTGAACGGTATGCCGCATCAAGCCTGTATTGCCGTAATAAAAGCGGTGAACAGGTGTTAACCCAACGTGGCCAATTTGGCCGTACGCCATGGACGTATAGCATTGACGCCGGTGTGTCGTATAACCCGCTATGGGCGCAAGGTCTGTTGCTACAAATGAAAGTGTTTAATCTGCTCAATAGCCAACGGGTGACTGAATATGATGAGCGGGGTGATCTATCGCTAGAAAATAGCGGGCAAAACCCGAACTTCCTGCACGACCTCAATTACCAAAGTGGCCGCTCGGTGCGTTTAACCGCCCGTTATTCATTTTAAGGTTTCTGCCTGTCGGCACCGTAATTCCAAGGATTTTGGGGAGTGCGGTGTCGGCATTTTTTAGGATGTCGTTGATGAAATTTGGATATGTAGCTTGGTTGCTGCTAAGTAGCAGCACAGCTGGATGGGCGGCTGAGCGGAGTGTTGATCGGGCTGTGAATGAGCCGGCCGCCACGATGGCACACCAGCCATCTTTGCACGGTAAAGAGCTGTGGTTATTCGGCGGCGGTGAACCCATTTGCTCCAGTGTTGAACCACAATTTTGTCAACCGGCCACCATCGATGCGGCTGAGCAGCATTTTGTCGCGACGCAGGCCTTTCGCCAAAAAACCTTTTTGTTGTCCGCTGCGGCAATTTCACGGCTACAGCAACTTTCCGGTTGGCCGGCAGCAGCTGAGCGCAAAGTGTTGATCATTGCCAGACTGCAACAGCTGTTGGCCGTCGCCCCAGCACAGCCGTACCCTGAGCCGCAGTGGCTGGCGGCGCTGGCCACGCTAGAGCTCAACAATGACGAGCAAAACTTGCTGGATGATTGGTTTGAACAACGGCCCACACTGGTTACTGGCAGCACCGCGCCAATGCAGCTGTATTACCCCGGTGTTGCGCCGGATGTGCGGCAAATGTTTGAAGCTTTTGTCGCTTCGGCAAAGCTGCGCAGTGGCCATTCCAATAAACCACGACTGGTGCTGATCACAGCATCATCCAATGATCCATTGCAATGGGTTGATTATTACCTGCAATTGTTTACCGGCGCCGGCGCTGATGCAAGCTGGTTGCCGCTGGAGCCAGCACTGACCCAGCAACCGAACTGCGACCAAATCAACCAGCAGCGGTTTATCTTCAATGGTCAGTACAACCGTAATGGCCGTTACCCTGAGCTCGCGGCCTATCAGTTAAAGCTCTGCCAAGCGCCACAGCAAATGCAGGCCATGCTACAAAACGCCGATGCGGTTTTTATTAATGGTGGTGATCAGTCACTTACCATGCGCAGTTTGCAATTGCCTTCAGGCGAATTCTCGGCGCTTGGCAAGTTACTACAGCAAAAAATTGCGGCTGGGATGCCACTAGCGGGCTCGAGTGCCGGGACAGCAGTGCAATCAGGTCGAATGGCCGATAACGGCCAAGCCGCGATCCCAATGCTCAGTGGCGGCAGTACGCAAAAAGCGCTGCAATTTGGTGCGGTTGCCGACGAACCTGATACGCCTTTATGTCAATTACATCAGCGCTGCACCGCCAAAGCAGCAGCGGGTTATCTGACGTATAAACCGGATGGAGGTTTGCGTAGTTTCAGCCTCGGAGTGGTTGATACCCATTTTCGTGAGCGTGCAAGAGAGGGGCGATTAACCCGCTTGTTGCTCGATACTCACACCGACTTTGGTTTTGGTGTGGATGAGGCGACAGTGCTTCGGGCGAACTTTTTTGCCGATGATGGCGCCGATCTGCAAGTAATGGGACAGGGTGGGGTCTGGTTGCTGGATGCCAGCAAAGCGGTGGCTGTGGCTAAAAGTGCTGCTCGCTCAGGTGTGCAGTGGCAAGCCAAAGGTTTATTGGCGAGTCGGTTGTTAGCGGGTGACCAACTGCGCTGGCAACAAGGTCCGCACCAGGCAAAGCTAGCGTGTCAGCTGCAAACACCCGGCAAGCAAGTTGATCAACAGACTTACGCCGCGGTGGAGCAACGCCGTTGGCAAAGCGAGAACAAGATGATCACCGCCTGCGAACGTGCTGATGGTCGCTGGCGATATCTGCAATTGCCGCTGACGCTCAGCGTAGTGGCAACGGCGGATGCTCAGTAACTCGATGGCCACAAGCACCGGTACGTCGTGTTTTACGGTGGCTTTTTGCCAAGTCACTTTTCAAATTATTTTTTTGAAGAAAGCTTTTCAAGCTAATTTTTCCATCAGCTGTTTGCGAGAGCCACCACATGATTACGTTATTTAAAAACGCCGAAGTTTACGCGCCACAAGCGCTAGGACAACTAGATGTGTTGGTGACTGGCAACCGGATCGCAGCCATAGCCGCGGATATAAAGCTGCAAGGTGAATGTGTACAACAACTGGATGTCAGGGATTGTCTGCTGGTGCCGGGGTTTGTTGATAGTTTGGTGCATATTATTGGGGGGGGCGGCGAAGGTGGTTTTAGTACCCGGACCAGTGAACTGAACCCCGTTGATGCAATGCGTTCTGGTGTGACCACGTTGGTTGGTGTACTGGGCACCGACGCTATCACCCGCACTTTAACCAATTTGCTGGCCAAAGCTGCGGCGCTGAATATCGCGGGTCTCACTTGTTATTGTTATACCGGTTCGTATCAAATTCCGGCCCGCACCTTATTGGGCGATGTGTTGGAAGATTTGGTGCTGATTGATAAATTTATTGGCGTTGGCGAAGTGGCGATTGCCGATCACCGTTCGTCGCAGCCAACAGTACAAGAATTGGCGCGATTGGCGGCGCAAGCAAGGGTTGGCGGTATGCTGGCGGGGAAAGCAGGTGTGGTCAGCGTGCATGTCGGATCGGCCAAAGCGGGGCTTGCTTTGTTGCATCAAGTGGCCGAAAACACGGATATTCCACTATCGCAGTTTTACCCGACCCACATCAATCGCAATCAACACTTATTGCAACAAGGTTTTGCCTTTGCCAAAGCTGGCGGCACTATCGATTTTACCACCAGTACCACAGCGAAAGATTTAGCGCAGGGCGAAGTGCAGTGTGCGCTGGCGTTGCAACAGGCGTTAGCGGCTGGCGTGCCCGTATCGCAGCTGACATTTTCTTCCGATGCCAATGCGTCATTACCGGAATTTGACTGTGATCATAACTTGGTCAGTTTGGGCGAAGGCCGAATTGCTAGCCTGTATGAAGAGGTGGTGTCTGCCATTCGGCTGGGAGTGCCTATTGCGACCGCGCTCAGCGTTATTACCGAAAACCCGGCGCGGGTGCTGAAACTGCCGCAAAAAGGCCGCTTAAAAGTGGCCGCCGACGCCGATTTGGTGGTGTTGGATAGTCAATCCTTCCAGATCCGAGCGGTGATGGCACAAGGAAAGTGGTTATATAGTGACGGTTCATTACCGATTGTTGGCGCAGTAACGCAGAGGCGTTAGCGGGGAATATGGTCGCCGCAGCTCAGAGGAGCTGTATTGCCAGTACCGCGACGGATGATGTGTTGCTGGCTATATTTCTTTTGGTTATACCGAAGCACTTTTTGATTCTTTTTATCCCTGTCATTTTGCATTAGTCTTGCACCTTGAAATAGGTGCTTAGACGTCTAAATACCTAAAATAGACCATCGTACACCGCCCTGATCCTTCGCCGCTGTAACAAGCCACAAGGAGGCGATGTTCGTTTTTGGTTGTTCCTTATCCTGTCAGAACGCGAGCAGGGTCGAGTACCAAAGCATCACCAACAGCATGGGGTTCATTTTGGCCTTTTTTTCCAAACGTAAAAAGTCGGTACTGCCGGGCTTTGGCCTGTCGATGGGCTTTAGTATTTTTTATTTAAGCTTGATTGTATTTTTACCGCTGTCGGCACTGGTGCTGAAAACCTTTGAGTTGAGTCTGGCTGAATTCTGGCAAGTGGTGGCGAGCGAACGGGCAGTGGCGAGTTATCAGCTAACCTTTGGTGCGTCTTTGCTGGCGGCTTTGATCAATCTGGTGTTTGGCTTGCTGGTAGCTTGGGTGTTGGTGCGTTACCACTTCCCGGGTAAAAAAGTGCTGGATGCACTGGTGGATTTACCCTTTGCTTTGCCCACGGCCGTGGCCGGTATCGCGCTGACAGCGTTGTATGCGCCTAATGGCTGGATTGGTCAATTCTTTCACGCCGCCGGTATTAAAGTGGCCTATTCGGCATTTGGCGTTACCTTGGCGCTGGTGTTTATTGGGTTGCCGTTTGTGGTGCGAACGGTGCAGCCGGTGCTGGAAGATATTGAAAAAGAACTGGAAGAGGCTGCCGCTAGTTTGGGTGCCAACCGCTTACAGACTTTTTGTCGGGTGATATTTCCGGCGTTATTGCCATCGTTGTTAACTGGTTTTGCGCTGGCCTTTGCCCGCGCTATTGGTGAATACGGTTCGGTGGTGTTTATCAGCGGCAATATGCCGTTTAAAACCGAAATTACCCCGCTGTTAATCATGACACGACTGGAGCAATTTGATTACGCTGGCGCCGCGGCGCTGGGTACGGTAATGCTGCTGATTTCATTTGTATTATTGTTGTTAATTAACTTTATGCAGCACTGGAGCAATAGTCGCTATGGAGGTGCCCAATGACATCTAAGTTGGCAGAAAAAACGAACAGCCGGATCACCATTCGCCAAGCAACCGCTGAACCGTTGTGGCTCAAAGTGCTACTGACCACCATCGCCCTGAGTTTTTTAAGCTTATTTTTACTGTTGCCGTTGGTCATTGTGTTTGGTGAAGCTTTTGCCAAAGGCTGGCAGGTGTATATCGCCTCGATCACTGAACCGGCGGCGGCGCATGCGATTAAACTGACGCTGCTCGCCGCCGCGATTGCGGTGCCTTGTAATGTGATTTTTGGCCTTGGCGCCAGTTGGGCGATTGCCAAGTTTCAGTTTCGCGGTAAACAATTGCTGATTACCTTGATAGATTTACCCATTGCGGTATCACCGGTGATTGCCGGTTTGTGTTTTATGTTGTTATTTGGTGCCCGCGGCTGGTGGGGCGAATGGTTGAATGATCACGATTTCGCGGTGATGTTCGCTGTACCTGGCATTGTGCTGGCCACCATTTTTATTACCTTTCCGTTTGTGGCGCGCGAGCTGATCCCGTTGATGCAAGAACAAGGTCGAGAGCAGGAAGAAGCGGCGCTGACGCTCGGCGCCAGCGGTTGGCAGACATTTTTCCGTGTGACATTGCCTTCGATTAAATGGGCGCTGTTGTACGGCATTATTTTATGTAATGCCAGAGCGATGGGTGAATTTGGTGCCGTGTCGGTGGTGTCTGGAAAAATTCGTGAACAAACCAATACCATGCCACTGCATATTGAAATTTTGTACAACGAATATCAATTTGCTGCGGCCTTTGCGGTGTCGTCGTTATTGGCATTATTGGCGTTATTGACGTTGGTGCTGAAAAGCACTTTGCAATGGCGCGCCGCCAAAGACTACGCCGAAGCGGCCAAATTGCGAGCCGTGGCATAAGGGTTTGCCGAGCGTGGGTTGGCTGTGAGTCGCCATCGTTTGTCATGTTCTATCGCGGGGCGCACTGGGCGCTGCCGCCACCCGAACGAGTAGCGCAGGACGCTGCTCACCATGAAGGGTGTTCAGCGGGCTAGCGCCAACATTATGATTAATCAGGCTTTTGCGACTGCTGCTGTTTTTTTAGTTTGATGATTTGATAAATAACCAAGATGTAACTGATTAAAAACAATAAATTGAAGATGCCGACCGCAGTGGTGGTAAAGGCTTGTTCGCTTGGTAACAACACCATTTTAACCAGTGGCAATAACATGGTGGCAAACAAAATTGCCAGCACTGAACTACTTTGCACAAACTTCACTAACATCGCCAAACCGAGGCTCGCCAGTGCATATTGCAAATGCCATGGCCCTTGATAGAGCGACTGACTGCTCAGTGCAACATAGGCCACGACCAAGACATAACTGAGTGCAAAAAAATAACCCAGATACTTAACGGCGTTGTGCATGGTGCGCTCCTTGGTTTATTTACGGCCGCAGTATGCCTGACTGCAGCTGGATCACCAACAGCCTTTGTTGCATAGGTTTACTGTTTGCTGCAACCGCACCAAGATTTAGCTCTAAAAGGACTTCATGCTGTGCGCCAGTACTCGGTGCAGAGCGGCAGTACCACACTGCAGATAAATGATTGAAACGAATGCTGAATGCAATTAGATTACGTCTTCAAATTGTGGTCGCTTTTGTTTTGGAAGAAACAGGTTTTGGAAGAAACAGGTTATGGGGGGTCATGAGTCAGCATAAAACCGCTGTCATCGCCACTTTTGCAGGTGTCGCTGCCCTCGTTATCGGATTAGTCGCTTTTACGCTCAGTTGGAATCTTTGGGATTTCTGGGGTGGGCCCATGCCAGGCCTGCAGATATTACTGTTTCCGGGAAAATTAACCCTTGTATACCTTTGGCATCCACTCTTTACCGAAGAGATAAACTTCTGGCCAAAACTCGCTCTGCTGCTCGTTGGGCAATTTGCTATCGTGTTTTTTGTCGCTGGCTTGTTGTCTCATTTCGTAAAAAAATGGCAGTACCATTTTCATAACAAAAGCGCGAAAAAATCTAAGACCGCTACCGATACGACAGGTCATCCCTGATAACAGCCAATGACTTACAAAACTTTCAGGTACACTAAAGGCTGACCGACCAGCATAAGGAAACACCATGAATCTGGATAAAGCGAAAAAACGTATCGCCAAACAAGTAAAAAAGGGTTTTGACGGTTATCCGCATATCGCACTGGCCTATTTTGGCGTTACAGCAGACTGTGCCAATGAAGTTGTTGTCAGTTTCTTCGCTGAAGATGGTGCGCCGGCGCAAGTGCAAAAGTTTAGTAGCACGATGGACGCGCGGGAAGATGAAACGATTCAGTCGGTGCTAGTGAAGATTATTGAGCGGGCAGAGCCAAAAACAGTCACTGAAGTAGCCGGGGTGACTGTTCGGCCGTAAAGCGGTGCATGGCGGTGCCGCGTTGGCTTCGCAGCAATTATATCTGGGCCGCTTTAAACCTTTTTAACTTGCAACTTTGTACCTTGTGCCTACGTATCTATAACGAGCACATGCTGCTGTTGTCATTCATTTGCGGATAACAGCTTGTAACCAGCTTGTAACATTGTCAGATAAAAAAAGCCCCGCGGTTTACACCAGCGGGGCTTTTTGTTTTTTGCATCCTTGCAAAAAATCCCTTCGGGACCAGCCATTCGGCTGTCCAAAAACGCTCCAGGCGTTTTTGTTAGCGAACGGCTACTTAGTTTTTAGCAGCGGCAGCTTTCTTTTCTTTCTCTTTGACGATTACCGCGTCAGCCACGTTTTGTGGACATGGTGCGTAATGCGAGAATTCCATTGAGAACTGACCACGGCCAGAAGTCATTGTACGTAAAGTACTGATGTAACCGAACATTTCTGACAGTGGAACGTCAGCTTTGATCCGTACGCCAGTCACGCCAGCTTCTTGACCAGAGATCATGCCACGACGACGGTTTAAGTCACCGATCACATCACCTACGTGATCTTCTGGCGTGAACACGTCAACTTTCATGATTGGCTCTAACATCTGCGCGCCAGCTTTCGGCATGGTTTGACGGAAGGCGCCTTTAGCAGCGATTTCGAACGCGATGGCCGAGGAGTCAACTGCGTGGAAACCACCGTCGAATACTTCAACTTCAACGTCTAATACCGGGAAGCCAGCCAGAGTACCGGTTGACATCATGCCAGCAAAACCTTTTTCGATTGCAGGCATAAATTCTTTTGGTACGCTACCACCGACAACTTTAGAGATGAAAGTGAAGCCAGTGTTCTGGGCGCCTGGACGGATGCGGTAGTCGATTTTACCGTATTGACCTGAACCACCAGATTGTTTCTTGTGCGTGTAGCTGTCTTCAACTTCACGGGTAATTGTTTCGCGGTAAGCAACCTGTGGCTGGCCAACAACTAATTCAACGCCGTATGTACGTTTTAAAACGTCAACTTTGATATCTAAGTGCAGTTCGCCCATGCCTTTGAGGATGGTTTCGCCTGAGTCGATATCAGTTTCAACGCGGAAAGTTGGATCTTCAGCAACCATTTTACCGATAGCGATACCCATCTTCTCAACTGAACCTTTGTCTTTTGGCGTGACAGAGATAGAGATTACTGGCTCTGGGAATACCATTGGCTCAAGGGTACAGAAGTGTTTTGGATCACACAGGGTGTGGCCAGTCTGGGTGTTGTTCTTCATCCCAACCAGCGCGATGATGTCACCGGCCTGAGCAGTGGTCAGGTCAGTACGGTCATTCGCCTGCATCTCAACCATACGGCCGATACGTTCAGTTTTACCCGTGAATGAGTTCAGGATGGTATCACCCTTGTTCAGTACACCAGAGTAAATACGGATAAAGGTTAAGGCGCCGAAACGGTCATCCATGATTTTGAAAGCTAAAGCGCGGAATGGCTCAGCAGCAGAAACAACAGCGAATTCGCCAGTTGGAGCGCCTTCTTCATCCGTCAATGGCTGTGGGTTTACTTCCGTTGGAGAAGGTAAGTAAGCAACAACCGCATCTAACAGTAATTGCATACCTTTGTTTTTAAAGGCAGAACCACAGTAAGTTGGGAAGAAAGCCAAGTCACGTGTGCCTTTACGGATACAACGTTTGATGTCTTCTAATGAAGGCTGTTCGCCTTCCATATAAGCCATTAACAGGTCATCGTCTTGTTCAACAGCAGTTTCAATTAGCTGTTCACGGTAGATAGCAACGTCGTCTAACATGTCTGCTGGGATATCTGTCACAGTGTAGTTTTCTGGTTGGCCAGAATCATCCCACACGTAAGCTTTTTCAGACAACAGGTCAACCACACCAACAAAAGTGTCTTCACGGCCGATAGGCAATGTCATCACTAATGGGTGAGCGCCTAACACTTTTTTCACTTGTTCGGTAACGCGGATGAAGTCAGCGCCGATACGGTCAAGTTTGTTGACGAAAATCAGACGCGATACTTTTGCATCGTTGGCATAACGCCAGTTGGTTTCTGACTGAGGTTCAACACCACCAGAACCACAGAATACACCGATACCACCGTCTAATACTTTTAAAGAACGGTAAACTTCAACAGTGAAGTCAACGTGGCCTGGGGTATCGATGACGTTAAAACGGTGACCGTCCCAGAAACAGCTTACAGCTGCTGACTGAATAGTGATCCCACGCTCAGCTTCTTGAGCCATGAAGTCAGTGGTTGATTCACCTTCGTGAACTTCACCTATCTTATGGATTTTACCGGTCAGTTTCAGGATACGTTCGGTAGTAGTTGTTTTGCCGGCATCAACGTGGGCGAAGATACCAATGTTTCTATATAAGGATAAATCTGCTGACATAGTAATCTCAATAAGCTAGGGTTTGAAAATAGTGCGACAATATACAGGAATTTATTCGGTTTTGCCCGAAAAAAAAGCAACTCGAATGGCAAATGTTTGTTTGCTTGTGGTCGGTCACCGCGACGGCGTGGCTGTAAAGAGCGCATAGTGGCTATTTATGAACGTGAGACGGCTATTTATGAACGTGAGACTGCTATTGGCGCTTCGGCGGCGCGTGCAGGTGGCTCATTCCGGTGTTGTTGGCGGCGAATCACACCAAATGAGTCGGCCATAAATAAATGCCGACGGAATTTGGAGAGTAACAGGCTCAGCACCGCCTGTTTGACTGCTGACTTTGACGTTGTGCGCCTTGCCGTGTTGTCAAAGCCGACCACACCAGCAGGTCAGTTTTAAGGCGATTGTTAGATAAAGTTGAGTTTTGGGGCAGCTACACTAGGCTTGAATAGCGTATAGATAACAACCGTTGCTACGTTGATTTTTCCGCACTGAAATTATTTCAGTCTTCCATAAAATATGCATGAGCAAGCGACAACCGACAGCCGTTATACTGCTGTCAATTCACCCTTCTATTCGGCCGGAGCAGTTATGTTTTTTTCCAGAAACAAAGTTATTGATGTTGAAACTCACCAGCAAGTCCTGAACGAGTGTGCCCAGTATGCGAACGACTTAACGGCAATAAAAGCAAATATGGGTTACATCGCC
Organism: Rheinheimera sp.; assembly: GCA_037968955.1. Taxonomy (GTDB): domain Bacteria; phylum Pseudomonadota; class Gammaproteobacteria; order Enterobacterales; family Alteromonadaceae; genus Pararheinheimera. The sequence continues at coordinate 30,211 of JBBKWN010000078.1, forward strand.
TTTAACCCCAGCGGTAAAATTCTTGAAGTTAATCACCTGTTTTCAACTATTGTTGGCTACCAGAGTAGCGAATTGATTGGCAAAGAACATCGAATGTTCTGTGCTGCTGACTTTGCCGGTTCCAGCGCCTATAAGACATTCTGGGCCGAACTAGCTGCGGGGCGACACCAGAGCGGTACCTTTACCCGATACACCAAATCAGGCAGTAAGGTGGTGTTAGAAGCGACGTACTGTCCAGTGCGTGACGCGCAAGGGAATGTGGTGCGGGTGATTAAAATCGCTGCTGATGTCACCAAAAAACAGCAAGATTTGGCTGATAAACTGGCGATTGTTGAGGCTCTAAACCGCTCCATGGCGGTGATCGAGTTTAAACCCGATGGCACCATTGTAGCTGCCAACCAGAACTTTTTAGACGCCATGATCTATAGCGAAGCACAAGTTGTTGGCAAGCATCATTCGATATTTTGTTTTGAGAATTTTTATCGGGAACATGCTGACTTTTGGTCGAAGTTAAAAAATGGCATGGTGTTTTCTGGCCGGTTTGAACGTAAAAACTCGCGTGGCGAAAGTATCTGGATTGAAGCGACTTATAACCCGATCAAAGATGCTGAGGGTAAAGTGTATAAGGTGATCAAATTCGCTTCCGATATCACCGCGCGCGTGCAAGCAGCAAATCAAGCCGTCGATATCGCGGCGGCGACGTCGGAAGAAACTTCGCAAATCACCCACAACGCAGCTATGGTGCTGGATGAGGCTGTGCTCACTTCGCAGACCATTGCAGCGCAGGTTAAAAAAGCCGGTGACATTGGCTCGCAGTTAAATCATCAATCTAAGAGTATTGCCGACATCGTCAATACCATTCGCGGCATTGCAGATCAGACCAATCTACTGGCGTTAAACGCCGCCATTGAAGCCGCCCGAGCCGGCGATTCCGGGCGCGGTTTTGCGGTGGTTGCTGATGAAGTCCGTAAACTAGCGGGCCGAACCGCAGAAGCGACGAGTGAAATTTCCGGGGTGGTGAAAACGAATTCCGACTTAATTAACCAGATTGATGCGCAACTTTCCAGTATTAGCAATATTGCCACTGACGGGCAGGATAAAATGGCTGATGTGGCGCTGGGCATCGCGGACGTCGCCCGCGGCGTATCGAACTTTGTCGAGGTTATGCAACGGTTAAAGCTTTAATCACAAGGTAGCTCAACCAGTTGCAGGCCAGAGGCGCAGTCACTGTCTACCTCTGGCCTGCAACTGGTTTTGCCGTAGGTTGTCGTAGGTTATCGTCCGCGTTGCGGTTTTACGTAAATATCTGTCATCGCGTTTTAAGCAAAAGCACATCGAATCTGTCAAGCGCAAGGCGCTACTTAACTGATTATCATAAAAGTGTCATACCCGAATGATACATAGCTAAGCTCGTGTTGCTGCCAGCCGAGCTGGTATTAAAAAGGGTTTGGTATGCCGTTGAATGATTATTTGGCCGAGTTGCAGCATATTTTAGATCAGCAGTTGCTGACGCCCTTATTTCAGCCCATATTAGCTTTGACCAGTGGCGAGTTGGTCGGTTATGAGGCCTTGATCCGTGGCCCATCCGACAGTCCACTGCACTCTCCCTTAGTGCTGTTTAAAAGTGCAATGACCTTTGGCTTGTTGGAGCGGTTGGAAATGCTCTGCCGTAAAATCAGCATTAGCGCATTCGCAGCAGCCAAGGTTGAAGGCTTATTGTTTTTAAACGTCAATCCGTTATTACTGCTGACTTCTGATCATCCAACTGGCCTAACCAAACAGCTTATTCAGCAGTCGGGATTGGATCCTTCCCGAGTGGTCATTGAGTTATCTGAGCAATATCAAGTCGATGACGCCAATCTGTTGTTAACGGCGGTTTGTCATTATCGGGAATTAGGTTTTTTAATTGCGATTGATGACTTGGGCAGTGGTTTTTCCGGACTCAAACTCTGGTCGGAATTAAAGCCCGACATTGTCAAAATTGACCGCTACTTTATTGATGAAGTGCATAAAGATCCGACCAAAAAGGCCTTTGTCAAAAACATTATTGCTCTGGCCAAGGCCACCGGCTCCAAGGTCGTTGCGGAAGGAATTGAAACCAGTGAAGAGTTGTTGTTGTGCCGCGAGCTGGGCGCTGACTTAGGTCAGGGCTATTTACTCGGCCGGCCAGCCGCCGGTTTTTTAAAACATCCGCAACATCATGTTTTGCTCAGGCAGGCCAGTAGTAGTGTTAGTTATGCCGATTCCATTTTGCCGTTGGTGATTGATCAGATGGCGGTTTCTGCAACAGTGCCGACTGGACAGGTATTTGAACTCTTTCAGAAAAAGCCAGAACTGCATTGTTTGGCGGTGCTAAAAGATGAAAAACCAGTTGGTTTGATTAGCAGAGTCGCCTTGTACGAAAAATTTTCGCATCCTTATGGTCGTTCGTTGTTTGAAAAAAAGCCGGTGCGTGATGCGATGGATGCCAATCCGATCATTGTGGATGAACAAACATCGTTGGACGAGGTGAGCCAGTTGGTGTCAGCGTCAGACGATGATGACCAAAGCTGGTTTTTTATTGTCACCCGACAAGGCAATTATCAGGGTGTGAGTTCAATCCGGCAGTTATTCAAACGGGTGAGCGATAATAAAGTGCAATTGGCGCGTTACGCCAACCCGCTGACAATGTTGCCGGGCAACGTGCCAATTTACCGTCATATTGATCAGCTATTGTTAGGAACCCAGCCTTTTGCCGTAGCGTATCTGGATTTAAATCACTTTAAGCCTTACAACGATGTCTATGGCTACAGTAAAGGGGATTTGGTGATCCAGTTGCTGGCGGATATTATTCAGCAGGAAGTGAATAATCGTGTTGATTTTGTCGGCCATATTGGTGGGGATGATTTTATTATCGTGTTCCCGGATGACGATGCCGCAGCATGCTGTAATCGGATTATCACGCAGTTTCAGCAGCGCATTGTATTTTATTACGAACCGCAACACTTGGCAGACAAAGGTTTTCATGCCCATGATCGCAGCGGAGGTTCGCATTTTTATCCACTGCTCACCTTGGCAATAGGATTGGTGTCGCCGGACCCACAGCAATGCCGCAGTCATCATGACGTCTCTGCGCTGGTTACTGCGGCAAAACAACAAGCAAAAAAAATCGCCGAAGGCGGCGTATTTATCTCCCGCCGCCGCCAACCATTGCTGGTGGCTCAGGCCTGAATCTACAAGCGAAACACGCTGGGGATAAAACCGGTCCAGCGTTTAAAGGCTCGCCTAAAATTATGCTCGTCGGAATAACCTAAGCGTTCGGCGAGTTGCCTATTGGATAGTTCATGCTGCGTCAGTAACGACAGCGCCAGCTGATTGCGAACGTCGTCCAGCAATTGGCTGTAACTGGTTTGATGTTGGGCCAGTAAGCGTTTTAGGGCGCTGGGGCTGAGCGCCATCGCCGCGGCCAGTTGCTCGGGCGTTAGCAGTTGCGGCAGAGCCTTACGCAGTGCCCGCCCGGCAAATTCCAACACGCCAGGTTTTTTCGGCAATAAGCGTTGTTGCTGGCGACAAATCCGTCGTGCACTTTGAAACACCTCTGCATCTGCTTGAGAAAACGGTAAGCGCCACAAGCTATGGGCAATTTCGATAGCGTTGCTTGCTTGCTGATAGCGGACGTCCGTTTGCCACAGTGCTTGGTCAACATGCGCAGTTTTACTGGCTGGCCGACGTAACAAAATGACCGTGCCTGCTGCGCTGCCTACCTGGTGGCGGATCAATTGTAAAATCAGTGACAGCCAAATTTCGGCGATAAACTGCTGCTGTAAGCCAAGACCGATGGCTGGATGCAGCTCGATGCGGGTGGCATCAGGGCTAGTTTGCAACTGCACGTACAAATACGGTACTAACTGATGCCGAAAATACAGCAGTTGTTGCAATGCTTGCTGTAAGTTGACCGCCGTCGTCATTAACTGGCATAACGCTAGATAGGGGTTTTGTAACAAAGCGCTGGCGGTTAAAAGCGGCAGTTCCGGGCTCGGTAATTGCTGGCAGTTGCCGACCAGTTTCAGCCAGGACGCGGCATCGATCCGGTATTGTGGTTTGTGGCAATCGTGTTCAAATAACCGGGTGCCACTGAGCAATTGGTTACTGCTGGCGCCACGACGTTTCGCCATATCCAGTAAGTCAGGGACCTGATGCCGCATCAGCAGCACTTTATCCTGATAACTAAAGTAGGGCGCTGGTGGCGGCATCGTCGGATTCACGCCGTTGTCGTGTGCAATTGTGTGGCATGGGATTTTGCTTGCACTAATTCGCGATTGGCCAGTTGTAGCGCTGCTTCAGCATCTTGCAGCTGCTGGTTGTGGCTGTCGCTAAATTCAAGTACTACCCCGGTGAGCAAAATGCTCTGCTGCGGCAATAGCTGTTGCAATTGTTGCTGCAAATGACGGTTGAGCACCTGTGCAGTGGCGGCTTCAGTTTGGGGCAACACGGCGACAAAACAGTCACCGGCGTAACGGCAAATTAAATCGCGCTGGCGTAATTGGTGAGTCATCAGTTCGCTAAATTGCGTCAGTAAATGATCACCGGCGGCAATACCAAAACGGCGGTTATAGTCGGAAAAACCTGCAATATCCAACATCAATATCGAGAGCGGTTGGTGTTGTTGGCGATGCAATTCCAGTTCCCGGTCGATTACCGCTTGTAAATACAGTGGGCCATAAAGTTGGGTCAAAGGGTCCAGCAACTGATGGTCACGCAAAAACAGCTCGCGTACCTGAAGTAGGCGGTTAATGGCCAGTTGCTCCCGGTGCCAGCCGAGCAAGCCAAAGGTCAGAAACAGCATACCGATAGGGGCCGGGAACGACTCCAGCCAGCTCATCAGTCGCATGGTGTCGGGATAACTAATGAATTCATCGACCACGTCAAGATTATAAGAAAACACCAACAGAAAACTGCCGGCAAATAGCCAGTTACTAACCGGCCCGCGTGGTCTGCTGCTGACAATCAGACACAACCAGCTGATCGCGACCAGCAAGGTGGTGATTTCACCAAGACTATCCCACCAATCAAGCCGGCCCTGTGGTTTGAACTCGCCAAGCTGACACGCCAGCACTACCGCGAGTAATATCAGCAACAGGCTGCCCGCTAATTTATCCAGATGTTGTCGCCACATCGTGTTTAAGCCTTTCACTAATTGCATCTTTCATACCTCAGATGTTCAATGGTTTAGATGACAGTCATATGACTTAAATATGACTCACTAATGACCCGGGTGAGGCCGCGTGCGCTGCAAAGACCCGGGTCAGCCGGGCGCATCCGACGGTAATTTTGACGGCTGTTTTGTCATACAGATTTTTGACAATAGCCGCAGTCAATTAATGATTCCGGCAGGATGTTATGAAAAATTCCAATTCTTTATCTCGATCAACATATAAACTGGCCGCAACCAGCATCGCCTGCGCCTTGGCCGTAGGTTTAGTCGCGCCAGCGCTGGCTGATGCTCTGGTCAGCGGTCGGGTGGTCGATAACCGCCAACAGCTACTGGCAGGCGCTGAGGTCAGCATTATCGAATTGCAGCTAAAACGCACCACTGCGGCCGATGGCCGTTTTCTTTTTCCAAAATTACCAGCCGGAAACTACACCCTGCGGGTGGATTATTTAGGTGCGGCCATTAGCACGCTGAATGTGCAAGTGGCTGATCAGCCGCTGCTCCTGGCGGATATTAAGCTCTCATCAAAACCCGCAGCAAAAGCAGTCGCAAATTCCAAAGCCAGCAGCAATCATCTGGAACATATCGAAGTCAACGGGCAATCTGGCGCGATGAGTAAAGCGCTGAATCGGCAACGCAACGCCGGTGGCATTGTCACTGTTGCCAGCACTGATGAGCTGGGGCAGTTCCCGGACAGCAACGTCAGTGAAGCTTTACAGCGCCTTGCCGGTTTATCGGTGGAGCGCGATCAGGGCGAAGGTCGTTTTGTCCGGGTGCGGGGCCTCGCACCGGATTACAACGCTGTGACCTACAACGGCACCCAGCTGGCGGCGCCGGACGCCGGACGTCGCGCGGTGGCGCTGGACGTGATCCCATCCGATTTACTGGAATCGGTCGAAGTCAATAAAACCCTATCACCAGATATGCCGGCTGGGTCGCTCGGCGGCACCGTTGAAATTAAAAGTTTGTCGGCCTTTGATCGCAGCAGCGACTTTTATTCACTGACCGCTGAAAACGGCTACAACCAACTGGTGAGCGCGCATAGCCCTAAAGTTTCTGGCGTGTACAGCACTATTTTGGACGCTGGTGGTGAAACGGATACCTTTGGTATAGCGCTGGCTGGCAGTTACGCCAAGCGTAAATTTGGCTCTGACAACGTTGAAACCGGCGGTAGCTGGGATTTTGAGGAAGGCTTAGAAGAATTTGAATTACGTGATTATCAAATCAGCCGCGAGCGCATTGGCCTTGCGCTGAATCTGGATTATCGCCCAGGCAACAATAGCGAATATTACCTGCGCAGTTTATACAGTCGCTTTACCGATGCCGAAGCGCGCCAAGGCTTGACTGTCGAGTTCGCCGATCCCCAGGCAGCCGGTCAAACTGGGGAAGCCACACTGATCCGTTCGCTCAAACAACGGGATGAAGCACAAAGCATCAACGCGCTGGTGCTGGGAACAAAACAGCTGGTCGGTAACTGGGAATGGCTATTGGAAGCTGGCACCAGTCAAGCTGAAGAAGATACGCCCTTTAATATCGCTGGGGCCGATTTTGCCCAGGATGTTGACGCCGGCATTGGTTTTACCGGTCAACAACAAATCAAGTTAACTGCACCCACCGCTGCTTATCTAGCCGAAGGCTACGAGCTGGATGAAGTGGAAATGGGCGATACCTTCACTGAAGAAACCGAGCGTAACGCCAAGTTTGACCTGAGCCGCGAAATTATTCAGCCACATGGTGCTTTGCAGATAAAAACCGGTTTTAAAGTCAGCCAACGTGAAAAAACTGCCGACGAGCAAGTCTGGGCCTTTAAAGGCCTGGATGAAGAAGGCGTCAGCAAGCTTGGCTTGAGCGATTATGTCACCAGCAGCGTGAACTATGGTTTAGGTCTGATGGGACAAGCTATTGATCCGGCAAAAATTTATGCGCTGGTCAATTCTTTGGATCGCAGCGATTTTGTTGACGACGTCGAGTCGCAAATTAACAACTTTCAGGTGGATGAAGACTTATCCGCCGCTTACCTGATGGCGCAATGGGAACGTGAACAGTGGCAGTTAATTGGTGGTGTGCGCTATGAGCATGAACAACGCGATGCGCGTGGCGTGCGTTACGACGATACTGCTTCTGCCAACAACAAGGAAACCTTTAGCCAGAATCAGTTAAAAACCAGTGAAGGCTATTGGTTACCAGCGTTGATTGGCCGCTATAACCTGTCAGAGCAAAGTATTGTGCGGGCGGCAGTGAGTACGGGTCTGGTTCGGCCGAACTTTCAGCAACTGGCACCGGCGTATTTACTGGAAGAAGATGACGGCGATTTGGAAGCCAGTTTTGGTAATCCGGCGTTAAAAGCACTGCGTTCCATCAACTATGACTTAGGTTTTGAGCATTATGCCGACGATTTGGGCGTGTTGTCCGGCATGTTGTTTTACAAACAAATCAGTAATTTTATCTACGAAGCCGACCTGGCTGGTCAGCCGGGTTATGAAGAATTTGCCAAAGCCGAAACCTTTATCAATGGTGCAGACGCCACCTTGTATGGTCTGGAATTAAATGCAGTCCATCAAGTCGCGGATTATGGTAACTGGCTGGATCACTTACTGATTTCTGCCAACCTGACCATCACCGGCTCCGATGCCGATCTGGATTGGCTGGATGACGGCAAATGGCAACAACGCAGCACGCCATTGCCAAGTCAGTCGGATCGCACTGCGAATCTGGCAGTGGGTTATGAAAGTGACAAATTGAGTATCAGGCTGGCGGCCAATTTCAAATCGGCTTATCTGGCTGAAGTCGGCGATATTACGGACAGCGTTTATGACGTGTACGCCGATGATCATCTGCAATTTGATTTCAGCAGCAAATACAAAATGAACAGAGGGATGCAGCTGTACTTTAATGTGGTGAATCTAAACGACGAACCATATTACGCTTACACCGGCCGTCAGGCGTATAACTTCCAGTATGAAACGTATGGCCGCACCTTTGTGCTGGGTCTGCAGATCACCAACTGGTAAGGGGCCGTGATGCAAATTCGAACTGGCTTGAACAAAATGATGCTGGGCTTGCTGTTGAGTCTGGCAACGGGTGGCGTAGTTGCCGCAACCGAAGTTGCAAAAAGTGCTGCCGTTGCTGTGAAAGACGCTGACGCACAGGGTAATACCCTGGTGCCGAAAGGGATCAGTCGTTATCAGAGCACGGTGTTTCCGGATCGGATCATTTTGCTGCCAACGGCAACACCAGCGCTGTCACAACGGGTGAACTGGCGGACAAAAACACGGGTTTCTCAGGGGGCGGCTGGCGGCAATAGCCCGCTGCCGGCGCGGCTAGCAGAAATCGCCGCAGCCATTGATGGCCCAGGGTTACATTTGCAAGCAAAACGCTTTACCGCTAGTCGCCGGGACGTTCAGACGGACAATGGCGCGAGCGCACACCATCAGCTGACCTTTAGTGGTCTGCAGCCTGATACTTTGTATGCGTATCGGGTGCAGGGTCTTGGCACCTGGAGTGAATGGCTGCAGTTTCGCACCGCCAAAACAGAGTTCGCGCCTTTTCGCGCTATTTATTTTGGCGATGCGCAAAACTCGTTGAAGTCGCATTTTTCCAGAGTGGCGCGTGCCGCGCTGTTAAAGGCACCAGATGCTGCGTTGATGATCCACGCCGGCGATTTGGTGAATTCGCGGTATGGCGTGCTCGATAATGAGTGGGGCGAATGGTTTGATGCCGCGGGCTGGCAAGCGGGCATGGTCAATCAGCTGATTGCCGCCGGTAACCATGAATATCTAAAGCTGGATGAAGACACGCCGCAAGAACGGCGGGTACTGGCGCCGCAATTTGGCGTTCAGTTTGGCGCCCAGTTTGGTGCGGCATCGAATGGGCCGGAACCGCTGCGTGAGACGGTGTATTTCACCGATTATCAGGGCGTGCGTTTTATTGTGCTTAATTCCACCGAAGCGTTGGAAAATGAAGCGATGGCAAAACTGCAGGCGCAGTGGCTGGAGCAAGTGCTGGCGCAAAATCCACAGCGCTGGACTGTGGTTAGTTACCACCATCCAATGTTTTCGGTGTCACAGGGCCGCGATAACCCATTACTGCGACAATACTGGCAGCCATTGTTTAAAAAGTATGGCGTCGATTTAGCACTGCAAGGTCACGACCATGTGTATGGTCGTCAGGTCGCCCCTAGTATGAACAAACTGAAGAAAGAACAGGCCGGAACTGTCTATCTGGTGTCTGTCGCAGGGCCAAAAATGTATCTGGTGGCCAATCAGGCGCGCCGCGCCATGCAAAAAGTCGCTGAAGATACCCAGCTATTCCAACTGCTGGATTTTGGCGGCGATGTGCTGCGTTATCAGTCGTTTACCGCCAGCGGCAAACTCTATGACAGCTTTGAGCTACAGCGCCAGGCGGATGGCAGCAAACGATTGCTGGAAACTGATCCCGCCAAACTGCTGCCGCAGCGACGTTGTGGTAACCCTAACCAAGCGACAGCAGACGAAAACAAATGCTGGGAAGGGGATGATTTTGGCTTAGCTGCAGCGGCGAATCGCCAATGAAGCGCGCTGATCATAACGTCCAGCACGAGAGCGCCAACCAGCACTCGGGCATCGCCATCACGAATTTGGAACCAAAATAATGAAAAAACTTATCATCACAGCGGCTATCAGTAGCGCTTTATTGGGTTGTGGTGCGCAGCACATGGCTGCCAGCAACAATAATGCCTCCATCAACAATGCGAGCAACAGCGCTGCGGCCAATAAAACTGCGGCCAATAACACTGCAATCATCACTGATACCGCTAAAAGCTCAGTGGCGACTTTACTGCCGCCAACCTTGTTAACCACCTCTGGCCATCACTTTGTGCTGGCTGAAGTGGCCGGACAACAATTGCAATTTGTGCTGGATCGACAAGGTCTGAAAGTGCTGGCAGCTGTTGGCGCAGGCAATCAACCACCACTCGCGAGCGTTGCTGGCAATTTTGACAGGCTCACCAGTCAGCCACTGCATGATGGCAGTTTGCTGCTGGCGGCAATGGAAGCGGACACTCAAAGCCTGCATCTATGGCACTGGCAAAACGGCCAGCTGCAGCCGCAGTTACAGCAGCTGATTAACAGCCGCGTGGTGGAAGATTTATGTTTTTACCAAAGCGGGTCGAATCAACAATTGTCGCTTTTTTTACTCGGTGGCCGCGGTGGTGCCGATCAGCTGTTATTACAACAAGGCGGACAATGGCTGAAAAAACCGGTAGTGATCCGCGAAATAGCAGTGCCTTATGACAGCAAAGCCTGCGCCGTAGATGCAAAGAGTGGTGCGTTATATGTCAGTGAACCCAATGCCATCTGGCGTTATCAGGCCGAGCCGGAAGCGGACGAGAGCCGCGAATTACTGCAGGTGAAACAACCGTTTGGCGCAATCAACTCTGAGATTGTGGCACTTTCGGTATTACCTAATGGCCATGTGTTGGCGCTGGAAGAACAACCAGCGCGGTTGCTGCAAATCCCGGCGAGGTCGGAAAAAACCGCGACTGAACCCGGTCAACTCTCTTTGCAAAGTTGGTCGCTGGCTGATGAAGCTGTGGCGGCGATGTCGGTCGTCTCCGCTGCTAACATAGCGCAAGTGTTTGTCACTTCAGAAGATCCTGCACCAGTGCAGCAATGGACATTGCCATTAGCGCCAAAGCAACCTGAAAAAGCCGCACCGCAAATTTCGCAAGTCCAACCCACCGCCCAAAGCCAGGCAGCTTCGCAGCGCGGCGATGTCATCGACGATCCGGCGATTTGGCACCATCCAACACAACCAGCATTAAGCCGTATTCTGGCCACCGATAAAAGAAATGGTCTGGATGTCTATGACATGGCAGGCAACAGATTGCAGCAACTCCCGGTCGGACGGCTGAATAATGTGGATGTCCGATATGGTCTGGGCTGGCAAGGCAAGCCGCATGACGTCGCTGTGGCGAGTCTGCGCAATAACAACAGTTTGCAGCTGTTTGCCGTGGCACCAGACGGCACAGTAAAAGTTGCCGGGCAGATCCCAACGACCATGCGGGAAATTTATGGTCTTTGTTTGTTTCAACCTACGGCAACGCAGATTTATGTGTTTGTGAATGATAAATCCGGGCTGGTCGAGCAGTATCAGCTGCACAGTGACGGCCAACGCTGGAG
>JBBKWN010000079.1:0-4739 GCA_037968955.1 Rheinheimera sp.
GAGCTATGGTAACGGCACCTTCCGCAAAGCGCCTGATCTTGCACCACAATTCAAAATTTCTGTCCAATCTAGCACCAGATAACTAGCTGGTTTGGCCATCTATACTGTTGCATTTCCAAAATGACCATGATATTACTACTGACATTGGCGCAATTGACGCAGTTTTGACCAGATTTTTAAGATGATTCTTATGACAAACAACACCCGTTTAAACGCAATTATTCTCAACCTCCTCGTGCTCCTACTCAGGCCACGGGGTTTTGTGCATTGGTAACACGCGTTTACCGGAACCAGCAAAAACCCCGAGCCACAGGCCGGGGTTTTTTGTTACCTCCAGGCCTGATAACGGGATAACAAATCAGCGAACGAGGAACACACTATGAGCGGGCAAGATAAAATCTGGATTTTCGACACGACGTTAAGGGACGGCGAACAAGCTCTGCGGGCAAGCTTAAGCCACAAGCAAAAAATCCAGCTGGCGCATGCCATTGCCAGATTAAATGTCGATGTGATGGAAGTCGGTTTTCCGGTGTCCTCCCCTGGCGATTTTGAATCGGTGCAAGCCATTGCCCAAAGCGTCAAAGGGCCGATTATTTGTGGCTTGGCCCGCGCCGTTAGCGTCGATATTGAAGCCTGTGGCGCTGCGTTAAAAGACGCCGAACGCCGCCGTATTCATACCTTTATCGCCACTTCCCCGCTGCACTTACAATACAAATTACGCCGCACTTTAGAACAAGCCACCGAGCAAGCCGTCGCGGCTATTCAGCTGGCGCGTCGGTTTACCGATGACGTTGAATTTTCTTGTGAAGACGCCGGCCGCACGCCGATTGATGATTTGTGCCGGATTGTCGAGGCCGCCATCAAAGCCGGTGCCCGGACGATTAATATTCCGGATACCGTCGGTTACACCATTCCGAATGAATTCGCCCAGATCATCACCGGCCTGCGCAATAAGGTGCCAAACATCGATCAGGCGATAATCAGCGTGCATTGCCACAACGATTTAGGTTTAGCCGTCGCCAACAGCATCAGCGCTATTCAGGCTGGCGCGCGGCAAATAGAATGTACCGTCAACGGCATTGGCGAGCGCGCTGGCAATTGTTCGCTGGAAGAAGTGGCGATGATTATCAAAACCCGCGCTGACGTGTTGCCGTTTTATACCGACATTAAAAGCACCGAGATTTACCGCTCTAGCCATTTGGTTAGCCAAATTTGTCATATGCCCATTCAACCGAACAAAGCCATTGTTGGCGAAAATGCCTTTGCCCATAGCTCAGGCATTCATCAGGATGGCATGTTAAAGGCGCAAAACACTTATGAAATTATGTCGCCAGAGCAGGTGGGTATTCGCCAAAACGAACTAAACCTGACTTCACGCTCCGGGCGCGCGGTGATTTCGCATCGTTTAGCGGAATTGGGTTATGGCAAAGCAGATTATGATTTAGAACAGATTTATGCCGCTTTTATCGCCCTTGCCGACCAAAAAGGCCGGGTGTTTGACTATGACTTAGAGGCCTTGGTGTTTTTCCAGAATCTGCAGGATGACGATGAGCATTACCAATTAGAATTTTTAAGTTCCAGCACCCACACCGGCCATGTCGCCAGCGCCACTGTGGGTATTCGCGCCGGAGGGGAAGTATTGACCGAAGCGGCGACCGGCAATGGTCCGGTGGAAGCAGCTTTTCATGCCATTCAGCGCATCGCCAAACTGGATGTGAAAATGGTCGACTTCAATTTGCAAGCCAAAGGCGAAGGCGAAAACGCTTTGGGTCAGGTTGATATCATCGTCGAATATCAGGGCCGCCGTTATCACGGCGCCGGTTTAGCCACCGATATTGTGCGCTCATCGGTGCTGGCTTATGTACATGTACTGAACTTAATTGAGCGCAGCAAACGCATTGATGCCGTGAAGCAAGCAAGGCGCCAGGCGTAACCATTTACTAAAAAAATAATTCTATACCCAAAATCATTGATGATTCGGGTAGGCGAGAGAGCGAAGTCAACAACCCCGAATCTTCAAGGATGAAGGGTATATTAAAGATAGAGAAACGCATGAAGACATATAAAATTGCAGTTTTGGCCGGTGACGGCATCGGCCCGGAAGTGATGCAGGAAGCATTAAAAGTATTGGAAGTGGTGTCCAATAAATTTGGGTTTGCCATTCAAAGTGAAGCGGCCCTGGTCGGTGGCGCTGCCATCGATGAACATGGCGAAGCCTTGCCCACCAGCACTTTGGAGTTATGTAAACGCAGCGACGCTATTTTATTTGGTTCAGTTGGCGGTCCGAAATGGACCAACCTGCCGCCCGCGCAGCAACCGGAGCGCGCTTCGTTATTGCCGCTGCGAAAAAACTTCGATTTATTCTGCAATTTACGGCCGGGTAAAATTTATCCGGCCTTTGCCGAGTTATCGCCATTGCACCCACGCACCAGCAGCCAGGGCATGGACATTTTGTGTGTGCGCGAATTAACCGGTGGCATCTATTTTGGGGAAAAAGGCCGCTCCCAAGACAGCGCCTTTGATACCCAAACTTACAGTGTGACTGAAATTGAACGCATCGCCCGGGTGGCGTTTGACGCAGCAACCAAGCGAAGCAACAAAGTGACGTCGATTGATAAAGCCAACGTGCTGGCGACTTCTGTGCTGTGGCGCGAAGTCGTCTCGCGCATCGCCAAAGACTATCCGGGCGTTGAACTGGAGCATATGTATATCGATAACGCCGCGATGCAGCTGATTCGTGCACCCAAACATTTTGACGTGCTGCTGTGCGACAACTTGTTTGGTGACATTTTATCGGATGAAATTGCCGCTATTGCCGGTTCACTGGGCTTGTTACCATCCGCCAGCTTAAACGGCTCCAATTTTGGTTTATATGAACCCGCTGGTGGCAGCGCGCCGGATATTGCAGGGCTTGGCATCGCCAACCCAGTGGCGCAAATTTTATCGGCGGCGCTGATGCTGCGCTTTAGTTGCGGTGAAGAAGCTGCGGCGCGCGCCATTGAAGCGGCAGTCGAACAGACTTTAGAGCGCGGCATTGTCACCCGTGACATTAACAGCCAGTCCTCATACAGCACCGCCGATGTTGGCAATGCCATCGTCAACGCTATTCGCGAACCCATTGCTAATATAAATCAGGCAGGAGCATAAACCATGAGCCAATCGTCGGGGAAAACCCTGTATCAGAAAATTTATCAAAGTCATGTGGTGGGTTCGTTAAACGGCAGCACCGATTTGTTATTTGTTGATCGGCATCTCATTCATGAAGTCACTAGTCCACAGGCATTTTCCGGCTTGCGTTTAGCCGGTCGCAAAGTGCGTCGCCCGGATTTAACCTTCGCCACCATGGATCACAACACCTCGACCCAAGTGCGTAGCTACGATGCCGCCGGTGAAACGTCGCGTAAACAACTAGAAGCATTAGCGGCTAACTGCGCCGAAAGTGGCATTGAGCTGCTGGATTTGCATCATCCGGATCAAGGCATTGTGCATGTGATTGGCCCTGAGCTGGGCTTAACCCAGCCAGGGATGATTATCGTTTGTGGTGATTCACACACCTCCACCCACGGTGCATTTGGCGCTATGGCGTTTGGTATTGGCACCTCCGAAGTCGAACACGTGCTCGCCACCCAAACCTTGCCGCAACAAGTGGCTAAAACCTTAAAAGTGGAAGTCACCGGCAAGCTGTCGCCGTTCGTGACGCCAAAAGACGTCATTCTGGCGATTATCGGCCAATTAGGCACCGCTGGTGGCAACGGTTATGTGGCGGAATTTTGTGGTGCCGCCATTCGTGGCATGACCATGGAAGGCCGGATGACGCTGTGCAACATGAGTATCGAAATGGGCGCTAAAGCGGGCTTAATCGCACCGGATGAAACCACTTTCGCTTACTTAAAGGGCAAACGTCATGCGCCTAAAGCCGAGCATTGGGATGCTGCGGTGGCTTACTGGCAAAGTCTGTATTCAGATGCCGATGCCAAGTTCGACACCATCATTACCATTAATGGCAGCGCGATTACGCCACAAATCAGCTGGGGCACCAACCCTGAACAAGTAATAGCCGTTGATCAGCCTATACCCGCACCAGAATCCTTTAAAGACTTAATTAAAGCCGACGCCGCCAAACGCGCTTTGGTGTATATGGGCTTAGAAGCCGGCCAAAAACTGACCGATATCGCGGTAGATGTCGTGTTTATTGGCTCTTGTACCAACAGCCGCATTGAAGATTTACGCGCCGCCGCTGCCGTAGTGGGCACGCAAAAAGTAGCAGCCGGTGTCCGGGCATTAGTGGTGCCGGGCTCCGGCATGGTGAAACGTCAGGCCGAAGCCGAAGGCTTAGCCGAGGTGTTTAAAGCCGCCGGTTTTGAATGGCGCGAACCGGGCTGCTCGATGTGCTTGGGCATGAACGATGACAGAGTCGACGCCGGTCAGCGCTGCGCTTCCACCTCGAACCGCAATTTTGAAGGCCGGCAGGGCCGCGGTAGTCGCACCCATTTAGTCAGCCCAGCAATGGCTGCAGCGGCCGCGATTGCCGGTAAGTTTGTTGATATCAGCAAAATCAGCGGCCAGATCATGCAACCCATCAGCCAGCAAGTCGCAGGAGCGCCAGTATGAGCCAGATATTCGCCAAGGGCTTAGTTTGCCCGCTGGATAAAAACAACGTTGATACCGATCAAATCATTCCAAAACAATTTCTGACGTCCGTCAGTCGTGACGGTTTTGCTGAGGCATTATTTTTTGAC
>JBBKWN010000080.1:0-4898 GCA_037968955.1 Rheinheimera sp.
GTTGTGGATTTATCTATAAAAAATTAAGGTTTTGTCGACTAATGTCAGTCTCTAATATAAAGGTAAGTCTATGTTTTTTTTAAATTTCAGATTCGTATTTTCAATGCTTTTTGTTTTAAGCTCACTGCAAGCAAATGCCACCGACCAAGATTTGAATGCATTTGGATACCATGTTGAGCTGTGTTCAACCTGTACATCAGAGCATGATTTCAAATATGTTGCACAAGCGCAGATCCTTGTCGATTCTAGCGGAGACCAACAAGTTGGTAAAACGGTTGTCGTCGGCAATCTTGCATCTAGAATAGTGAAAGCTTATCGTGTTACAAAGATTGTTGAACCTGGATATACAAGCACATCGGTTACGCCAATTAGTGTTCCAAGCCAAGCTGCATTTGCATTCCAAGAAGTTGAAAAGTTTTTCGTTAATATGGAACAGCTAACTGGGAATCCAGTGAACAGAGTTACACCTGAAGTTGTTGTTGACATTCCGGCAATCACAGACAACGTGCCAACTCCATCAGCGTCAATACTGATAGGAAACGATAATCTTGCTGCAAAAAGTGCAGTATCAAACTTTCTAAGAATGCGCCTTATTAATTCGTTCTGGGACAAATTGAGTGTTCAAGTGCGCGTCATTATTATGAAAGCCGATTACATCGTGTTGGCAAAATTTGCAGATAATTCGTCAGCATTATTTACTTTAGGTAATTTTACCGACAGTTATATGCCTTTCCTCGTCGTTGACGGCTCAATTATCCTAAATGGTGAGCCCCAGCAAAATAATTTAATTCTAGATAAAGGTACAATAAACTATGGAGCGATCTACAACAGCATTACTTTTGGGTCAGCCGTTATGAAGTGCAGAAGCTACAAAATAACAACCAGCTATGGCGAAACCTATTCTGGAACTGTTTGTTGGTATGAAAAACCTTAATTAAGTTGGAGCCTGAAAATGAAAAAAATCCAGCTCTTTGCGCTGTGTTTTAGTTGTACCTTGCTCGGTTTGGGAGTTGGTCTGACGGTCAATATATTAACCCTCTACGACGCCCACACTAGCGCATTGTATGATAAATCTCAGTACTATCAGCTTTTGAGTAAAGCCAGCCCGGAATTAACAGACCAGCTCAGTCAAACCCTGAAAGCAGTGATACTGCCCTATCACCTGTGTCGAACTAGGTCATTGCATCAAATGATGCAGAAAGCGGGTTTGGGGCACACTTCTGTCGATGGTTTACTGCAAAGCAACTATGCACTTTATCAACTTGAGACTGAACAGTTACAGCAAGAATTTTGTGCCGGTAAAGAATTCAGCTGGTTTTAAATTTTGCTTACATCACTTGTGAACCATGTGCTGCGTGCAAGCCAGGTGCGAATGAGTGAGCTTTTGACTAAAAAAAAGCCCGGCGATTAGCCGGGCAAACAACCAAGGTCCACGTAAAACTCAGTTATTGGCTCACGACGATGCGTTTCATCGCTGTCATGTAACCACGTAAGGTTTTGCCGACGATTTCCACCGGGTGTTGGCGGATAGCGTCATTCACTTCAATCAGGCGGATGTTATCGACACCGTTGTTAGAGGCGTTCACACCCTTACCCAGCAATTCAGGGCTGATGGTATTCACCAGCTCGCGCAGCATTGGTACTGCCGCATTGGCAAACAAGTAGTTGCCGTATTCAGCGGTATCGCTGATCACCACGTTCATCTCGTACAGACGTTTGCGGGCGATGGTATTGGCAATCAGCGGCGTCTCATGTAACGACTCGTAATAAGCGGATTCTTCAACAATACCGGCCTCAACCATGGTATCAAACGCCAGTTCAACACCGGCTTTCACCATGGCCACTAACAAAATGGCTCGGTCGAAATAATCTTGCTCGGCAATATGCTCTGCTGACACCGGTGCATTTTCAAAACCACTTTGGCGAGTTTCTTCACGCCAGCCCAGCAATTGTTTATCGTCATTCGCCCAGTCGGCCATCATCGTTTCAGAAAACTTACCCGCAATGATGTCGTCCATATGCTTGGCAAACAGCGGCTGTAAAATGCCTTTTAACTGCTCGGCTAAATCAAAAGCTTTGATTTTCGCCGGATTCGACAGGCGGTCCATCATATTGGTGATGCCACCATGCTTCAGCGCTTCGGTGATGGTTTCCCAGCCAAACTGAATCAATTTGGCGGCAAAACCAGCTTCATATCCGTCAGCGACCAGCTTGTCATAGGCCAGAATAGCACCGGTTTGTAACATGCCACATAAAATGGTCTGCTCGCCCATTAAATCTGATTTCACTTCGGCGACAAAACTTGATTCCAGTACCCCAGCACGGTCACCACCGGTGGCTGATGCGTACGCTTTAGCTATCGCTAAACCCTGCCCTTTGGGGTCGTTTTCCGGGTGCACTGCAATCAAGGTTGGCACGCCAAAACCACGTTTGTATTCTTCCCGCACTTCAGTGCCAGGACATTTTGGCGCCACCATCACTACGGTAATGTCCTTACGAATTTGGGTGCCTTCTTCCACGATATTAAAACCGTGCGAGTAGGCTAAGGTAGCGCCTTGTTTCATCAACGGCATCACCGCTTTTACCACCGAAGTGTGCTGTTTATCCGGCGTCAGGTTTAACACTAAATCAGCTGTTGGAATTAAATCTTCGTAAGTCCCCACCACAAAACCATTTTCGCTGGCCTGCAAAAATGATTTACGTTTTTGGCTGATGGCTTCAGCGCGCAGTGCATAAGCAATATCAAGACCTGAATCGCGCATGTTTAAACCTTGGTTTAAGCCTTGTGCACCACAACCAACAATGACAACTTTCCAACCTTTTAATAAGTTACAACCATCGGCAAATTCTTCTTTTTGCATAAAACGGCATTTGCCCAGTTGGTTTAACTGCTGACGCAGGTTCAGAGTGTTGAAATAATTAGCCATGATTGAGTACCTAAAATTAGTTTCTTTGCCAGCATCGCGACAAGCGCTGATACGTTAGGGCAGAACAGCGGTTTAGCTTAATTGACTTAAGCGGCTTTCATCGCGCTGTTTTGATGAGGCCAGAATAGGCTGTTGCGCATATTGCGTGAAGTGATATATTCACAAGACAGTATTTCACTTTTTGCAATTACGCATAAATAGTTGCAACCCATCAAGGTTTAGCGTCTATGGACATCCGCAGCGCCCAGTTATTTCAGCACTTAGCCAGCAGTCTAAATTTCAGTAAAACCAGCGAGCAGCTTTATGTGTCACCTTCGACCTTAACGCGAATTATTCAGCGGCTGGAACAAGATTTAGGGGTACAGCTGTTTAGCCGTGACAACAGATCGGTGCGGTTAACCCCGGCTGGGGTGCGGTTTTCGCAGTTTACGAAGAAATATCTGGAAGATTGGCATCAGCTGCAAGTGGATTTGGCCTTAACCAGCGATGAGCTGCAAGGCCAGCTGCGGTTATTCTGCACTGTTACCGCAAGCTACAGCCATTTGCCGAATATTCTCGACAAGTTCCGGCTACTTTGCCCGAAAGCAGAAATCCAACTCACCACCGGCGATGCTGCTGCGGCGCTTGAGAAAGTCAAAAACGACGAAGCCGATGTGGCGCTGGCGGTCTATCCACCGCATTTACCGCTGAATATTGCCTTTGCCAGTATTGCCAAATTGCCGCTGCAATTGATAGCCCCGACTATTCCATGTAAAACCAACGATTTACTAGCGTTAAACCCTATCCCCTGGCAGGACATTCCAATGATTGTACCGGACCACGGCCCGGCACGCGCCCGGCTGGATCAATGGTTAAAAACAGCTGGGTTTAATCCGTTGATCGTTGCGAAAGTTGAAGGCCATGAAGCGATGGTGAGTATGGTGGCGCTCGGTAGCGGCGTGGCGATTGCCCCCGATGCAGTCGTACAAAATAGCCCGGTGCGCGAACGGGTCCGCGTCGTTGCCCTAGACTATCAATTCGAACCTTTTGAACTCGGTATTTGTATGCAGTCGAAAAGACTGCATGAACCTTTGATGCGGGCGTTTTGGCAAGTTGCCTCAAGTAGCCCGGCCTTGTAACAATAACACGATCGGCTGGCGCAATAACCGGGCTGCCGGCAGCACTGTTGCTAGGAGTACCAATAACAGCAACACACCCAGTGCCGGCAGTACCGCAATCAAATGAAACACCGGCGCGGTTAATTTAGCACTTAGCCAAGGCTGCACCGCCACCAGCAACAGCGCACACACGGGCACACTACAGAGCAACAACCAAACCTGCTGGCGACACAATTGCAGCGTGAGCCGCAGTGCACTGGCGCCAACCGCTAGTTTGGTTGCCAAGGTACTTTGATCCAGCACCAACTGCAGTTTTAACTGGTAATACAAACTTAATCCGGCGAGCAGGCTAATTAATCCGGCAAGCCACAATGAAATGCGCGCAAACACCCAATACGGCTGATTCAGCAGTTCCAGCTGTCTGGCCAAAGTTCCCGGATAATTGATTTCCAGATCCTGCCCTTGTTGATAAGCCCAATCTTCAAATGCTTCGCTAAATGACTCCACCAAAGCTGGCGCCAATGTCACTTGCAGCCGCGGATGCGCGGACCATGGGCTGGGTTTTAGGTGGGTGAACAGCATCGGTTGCGCTATCGCAGCTACCCCATGATGCGGCAAATTGCTGACCACACCACGGATTTGTGCCTGCACTGGAAATGGCGCCAGGTAGTTCAGGGTGCTTCCAGGTAAATCCAAATAACTGTGCCCGGGTTCTAACAACAAATCCGCCAATGCCTGATTGATGATCAAGCCATCGCTATCAGTCTGGGAGCTACCGGCCAGCAGCGTGGCGCCAAGCAGTTGCAGATAATTGCTGCTGACTTCCATCCGGCCGACAAATACTTCCAGAGTTTTGCCTGCCACAGTCGTACTC
>JBBKWN010000081.1:0-6996 GCA_037968955.1 Rheinheimera sp.
GTTATATGCCAGTCATCAAAAAGTCGATAGCAGTGATAATCTCATCTCTGAAAGTGCTTAAGTCTGCGACTGGGTCGGCTAAGATTTTGGTTGGTACACTCGCCATCAGTTGCGTAAGAACGACAAAGTCGCCTTGTTCAATATGGATCGTCGGGCACAAATGGCTTGGTGCTTTCTTTTCTAATAAATCAAGTGGTGTAAGCGGGATCACCAATCGAGTATTTAGGGTACTTAACAGCTCACTTTGTACGTCGACAAAATAGGGATAGGCGGTCGATGTACTTTTGTCGAGATTTTTGTAAAGGATAAACTGAGACATCAGAATGCCCGGTATGAGTCTGAGAAAAGACCATGTTTCTCAGTGAGTTCGTTGCAAGCCTGAATAGCTGCGGCATTCTGCTCTAGCCATTCAGCTTTTAATCTAGAGGAGATCTCTTTTTCTAAAGCTTTTTCCATTGTCGAGGATAGATTGATATTAAGGCGCTTAGCTTCAGCCAGTAACTCACTGTTTAAGCTTAGATTTGTAGCCTTTTTTGGGGCTTGCGCACTAAATGTGGCTCTCATAAAGTAACTCCGTGCGTATTTGTGATGCGCATTGATTGTAGTGATGAGAATGGCATATAACAAACAAATTTTATCGCCAGCAAAAACCGCTGGCTGCCACGTCAACCCGCTGCGCGTTCTCCCGCGCTAAATTTGGTAGTTGGCAATACACTTAGGCTGGCGTATGAGTAATTTAGAATGGGGTGACTTCCAAAAAGTCGAATTGAGAGTTGGAACTATTATTGCGGTAGAAGATTTTCCTAAAGCAAGAAATCCGTCTTACATTTTGAAAGTTGATTTTGGTGCGAGCATTGGTATTAAAAAATCAAGCGCTCAAATTACGGATCTCTATTCAAAAGAAAGTTTAGTTGGGAAAAAAGTCATCGCAGTAACTAATTTCCCACCGAAACAAATTGGTCCAATCATGTCGGAGTGTTTAGTTACTGGATTTCATCGGGAAGATGGTTCGGTGGTTTTATCAATACCTGATCTTGATGTACCCAATGGTACTCGTCTTGCCTAACAATAAATTAAACGGGGATAAAAGAAGTTTGCTTTTTTTGTTCTTCAATATGTTCGCCAATAATGTTTTCCTGTTTACTAGGCGTTCTGTTTTATCCACTCTATAAGGGGCATATATGTTCGCAGGAGAAGCATTTTTAGCCATTATTTTGCAACTTGCCGTTGTAGTTGCGGTGATCGTTTTTGCAGTTAAATTACTGAACCGTATTACAGATATTGCAGCGTCCCAAAAATCTATCGCAGAGTCTCAAGTTCAGTTAATTGGTTTGTTAAGTAAAAAATCAACCCTTCAAGAATCAGTTGATAGTTAAAATATCAAAGGCGCTATTATCGCCAGGAACGTGACGTTTGTTGAGTTGTTCCGTTGGTTTGGGTTGTGACGGTTGTCATCGCGCAGCTGGCTCTGAAGGCGGTTAACAGTAACGCAAACCGTTGGTATGTTGCGGTAACGGTTCGGATGGCCGGGCGATGTTTTTGTCATGCTTGCACACATGTTTAAATTGCCCGGCGGGCGCTGTTTGTTGTAGGGTTTGCGCACAAGACGCGCTAAGCGCAGCCTTTGGCCGCAGCGAGGCCAAACAAGCAAGCGGTTTGTCGCCGTTGCATTAATAGGTATATGGAAGGCGAATGAAAAAAGCACCAAAATCAAGTGAGCTTCGAAATGAAGAGGAAATTGTGCTGTCGGTACAGCAGTGGGTGCAAACTTTTGTGGTGGAAATGAATCTTTGCCCATTTGCCAAGTATGAGATGCTGCACAATCGGGTGCGCTTTGCGACCACAAAAGCGATAACGGAACAGCAATTGTTGATGTCTTTGCAACACGAATTGGAACTGCTCAATAGTGATCCGGCAATTGAAACGACGCTGCTGATTCACGCCAACGTATTGCAGGACTTTTATGACTACAATCAGTTTTTGAGTGATGCCGATAAACTCATTTTGGACATGGGGCTGGAAGGCATCTATCAGGTTGCCAGTTTTCATCCAGACTACCAGTTTGGCGGCACCCATCCGGACGATGCAGAGAATTATACCAACCGCGCTCCATACCCCTTAATGCATCTAATTCGCGAGGCGAGTCTTGAACGAGCTATTGCGGCATATCCTGATGTCGATGAAGTTCCAGTACGCAACGTGGCGCTGATGAATAGCCTGGGGCAGAATAAGCTGCAGACCCTATTTGAGAGCCTGTTTAAGCGGTAATACTTTTTTAGATTAATCAGATCCTAAAAATCTGATGAGCAATGCGCCTTTTAGCAATAATCGAGCATGCAAAAATTCAATAATATAACAAGTGTATTCAACGAGGCGCATCTAGCTTGTGCGCTTTATAATGGCATTAACTGTATCTCAAATGATGTATCAAGGTTCAATTATGGAAAATCCACCTAAATCAGTTGTGTTAGGTTTTATTAACAAAGTTCGCTCTGGTAAAGATCCAGAATCAGCATCAATATATATGGCGGAAAAAGTAAAGGCACACCAGATTGTTTCAGGTAAAGAAGAGTTAGTTATCCGAACACCTGAAAACTATACTGAGCACATCCATGAGTTTCTTGAATGTTATGGTCAATATAGTTTCGAAGTGCAAGAAGTTCTATGTGAAGATAATAAAGTGTATGTACGTTGGAAACAAATCGGTCAGCACCTTACGCCAATACTAGGATTTGAGCCTACCGGCAAACCATTAATTACATTAGGTAGCGCTGTTTACCTTGTTGAGAATGGACTTATTGTTGAGTATTGGATACAGCAAGAAAATCAAGGGTTGTTAATGCAACTACAAAGTAACTGCTTGGGGTAAACAGACAGCTAGCAAGATGTTCAAACGGATAAATAACAGCGGGTTGTTGTTCGTGCCTCACACATTTTTGCCAGCTATTATTTGCCCCTGAACATAGCGTTTCGCAGCCGTGTTTTAACCTTCTGTCTTGTCTGTTTATAATTTTTTGCTGGCATGAGTGGTTGTTAAGATGCACTATACTTAAGCCAATTTTTCACCAAGAGGAACCGATATGATTAAGCCGGAATTCCCAGCCAATGAAGCAGAAAGGCTTCATGCCTTAAGAGCACTCCAAATCCTCGATACGTCCCATGAAGAACGATTTGATCGCGTCACTCGAATGGCCAAGCGTATGTTTGGCGTAGAAATTTCACTGGTTAGCCTTGTAGATGGAGATCGGCAGTGGTTTAAATCCACACAAGGTTTGGATGCATCTGAGACACCGCGCGAAATTTCATTCTGTGGTCATGCCATTAATCAGGATGGTTTATTTATTGTTCCGAATGCGATTGAGGACGTGCGGTTTTCTGACAACCCTCTGGTTACCGAAGCGCCTAATATCCGTTTTTATGCGGGTTACCCGCTGAAGTTAAGACAAGGTATAAACCTAGGGACATTATGTTTAATTGACTCGAGGCCAA
The DNA here is from genome assembly GCA_037968955.1 of Rheinheimera sp. GTDB lineage: Bacteria > Pseudomonadota > Gammaproteobacteria > Enterobacterales > Alteromonadaceae > Pararheinheimera. The sequence continues at coordinate 3,490 of JBBKWN010000081.1, forward strand.
AGCATCTAAATGATGAAGACAAGCTGCTATTAAACGACTTAGGCGCCATGATTGAGCAAGAAATCAGATCAATCCAAATGGCAACCCTGGATGAATTAACCTTGATTTCAAACCGGAGAGGATTTCTAACTTTGGCTGAACATAGCCAAAAGGTCTGCCGACGCAACAAAATTTCGATGTCAGTGATTTTATTTGATCTTAATAAATTTAAACCGATCAATGATAACTTTGGGCATCATGAAGGTGATTTTGCATTAAAACAGTTTGCAGAAGTCATGCGCAGCGTGTTTCGTGAGAGTGATGTCATTGGCAGGCTGGGTGGGGACGAGTTTGTTACTATGTTGACAGATGCCAATGACGAACAAATTGCGATCATTCTAGATCGGTTTCAAACAGAAATAGACGTAATGAATAAGGTCATCAACAAACCTTATTTAATAGAATACAGCGCCGGTGTCGCTTGCTTCTCACATGATACAGAGCAATCGTTAGAAGAAATGATTGCGGTAGCTGATGCTGCGATGTACGAAAAAAAGAAAAACAATGGGCGTTAGCGCTTGAAGGTCTTATTTATATTGGCTCAGCGAACGAATTAAACTAACATCAAAGCAGGCGCATGAACAATCGCATAACAAGCGCCTGCAACGGACAATGTTATGCATCAATTGAGTGTAAATGAACAGTAGGCGTAACTCAAACCACACATTCTGATCCAATCCAATACTTTTGGACACCACGCTAAGTGAGTAAAATGACTTAGCGAGGTGAATATGACAATCAAAAAGACCCGCTAGACCCACACTGCTGAATTTAAATCTGAAGCCCTGAAACTGGAAGAACTTGTTGGGGCGGCTGAAGCTGCAGGCCAAAACAGCAGCAAACACCGGCGCGTGTTGTCGTTCAACTATTTAGGCATGCGGTTATTGCGTCTGGCACGAATGACTATCTCAGTGCAGGAAATCTAAGCTGCCATCAGGCAAATGAACGATTTGGACGAATGAGTGGAATTGGAAAAATAATAAATCGATAACTTTATGATATTATTAGATTTATTTTCGAGAATCCGTCAGTTGAAATATGCAAGTTGAGTTAAATGCCAACTTTCCTGATTAATTACACTTTACTGTATAGAGGTATGATCTCAATATAGTAAAATTACAGTTTAAGATGAATCCGTTTTAGGGTGGGTTTTAAATAAAATGTAGCGTCAGGTTGAAGTTTTTAACTGCAAACCTGACGCTACAATGTGCTGGAAATTAAATTGGCTAACATATTAAATTTGTTTAATCAGAGCGACACTATTAAATAGTGGCATGAGTATGTTGTTTGCGTCGTCGAGCAGCAACAATCAAACCAAATCCGAATAACAATAAAGCGCTAGGCTCAGGTACTGCAGTCCTTTGAATATCACCAAATCCAATTGGTGCAGCAAAAGGATCTGCAGCTGTTGGATCATAAACTTCAAATTTCTGTAAACTAGGCTGATTATTTCCTAAGTAATTATACCGCACCACAAAGTTAGTCATCGTGTTTCCAACTGCTATGCCAGTGCCGACTGAAAATGCATCGACAAATCCATCGTCGGTGAAAAATGGGTTGACTGCGAATATATCCCAATCGCTCCCAAACTCAGATGTTGGAATATAAAGCAAATTTGTATATTGATCGGATTTAAAATAAATAGTAAACCATGTGATTGCCGTCGATAAGTTATTGGTAATGGTATAACGCGACTCCCAAACATTGCCTGAGATGTTTGTGTTGGACGCCGTGATGATCGTAGCAAATGCTGGCTGTAAGCTCAGCGCAACGAAGCAAACAAAAGTGCTGATTATTTTTTTTAGGTTCATATATTATTCCAATAATTATTAAATCTATTTAATATGCTAATTGTATGACTGAATAGAATAGATCGGCGGTTCTAATACACAACCTGTTCCTTGCCGTATAGGGGTATACATGGTTTCAATGCTCGCGGTATTTAATGTGACTTGTTCGACTAACTTATCTTGGCCACCGCTCGCGCCTTGACTCAGTGAAGAAACCATCACTTGGTTTAAAGTGATCGCATATTGGGTGTATTTACCTTTACCGCAGTTTTTAATCACGTCAATTTTAACTTCTTCCAAAAAACGACCATTCGCGATCGCGAGCCGCAAGGCTGGGCTGGCCACATCCAGGTATTTGGTCACGCTCACATCACCTAGGTTAAATTCTCCTGAACCAGCTGCACCACCGACATGGGTCGATGATGAATTGCTTGAACCTTCGCTCCACGCCAATACCTCAATCCAATCTTTGTGACTGTGATTATCGACTTCGCCTTTAATTGCATTGTTATCAATACTCATAAAGATACCGACGGCAGCTGGCCCCGGTGGCTTAGGTACTGGCAGTTCACCTTCAATTTGCCATTTGAGATCAGCCAATGAATACGGCTGGCGCAGGTCAATTTGAATTGTAAATTCATCAATACTTGCAACGCTCAAATTGGCCGCCAAAACACCAAAGCTCAAGCTCCCATCAACAATGGTGATATTGCTCGGGACCGAAGTTAATTTGGCTTTTACATTGTTAATTTCAATTGCAGTGACATTTTTCGCGACCGCACGAAGGGTGTATTCGCTGACGGTGCGGGTCACTCTTCGCGAACTCAGCAAAGTGAAATTACTATGATCGATGACTACTTGTGTAGCAAGGACTTCAGCAACTGCAACATTGGAGATAAGCGTCGACAGACCGGCCAACACCACAAAGGTTCGACATAGGATATTTAGCAATAACCTCATTTAATGTACTCCTCCAAGATTGGGATATTGAGTGTTTAAAGAGGTTTATTTTCCGCAACATTCCAACCGACCGATATTGGCGCACCAGTTGGAGGTGTATAAGTCCAGCGAATTTCTGCAAAATTTAAAGTCACATTTTCAGTGAGACGATCTTCTCCACCACTACCACCGGCTGAAATACTGGTGACAATGATGTCAATTAATTGAATTTTGAAATAGTCCGATTGTAATGCGCCAGCTTTTCTCACAAGCAAGGTCGCACGAGCGATGTGCTGCCCGCTACTCACCCGCTGACGTAAAGCAGGGCTCGAACTGTCTAAATATTTAGTGATAGAGAGATCCTGCACACTGACTTTTCCGGCGCCGCCACCACCGCCCATATGGGTAGTTCCAGACTGTGATAACCCTTCTGACCAGGCCAGCACATCTATCTGACCTGCGTTTGCTTTGTCTTGAGACTCACCTTGTATCCCATCTAACTGCAAGAACATATCTACAGCAGCGTAAGAAGCAATAGGTGTGAGTAATAAGGTTGTGGCTGTGGCAATGGTTAAAAAAGATTTGGAAATTTCATTGATTGCTTTCATAAGTTACCTTTAATTATATTGAGCTATATTGCTTATAATGCTACTGGCATGGCTCTGGTTTATATTTTATGTGGTTAGTTGGTGGTTTTTAATGCTTAAATTTTATTTATCGGTGAATGACAATTAATTTT
>JBBKWN010000082.1:0-6034 GCA_037968955.1 Rheinheimera sp.
GAGGTCGGAGTCTGGAAAGAGTATTTGTCGATCCTGCAATAGCAGTAAGCAATAAGCAATAAGCAATAAGCAGCTCAGTGTCGTCGCAAGACCATCAGCGACGTCATCGGCGGCATAAAAAAACCGGCGTTAGCCGGTTTTTTTCATTAAGCGATAGATATTTCTAATTTAGAAGTTACCAGAAATACCGAAGCGAACAGTTCGAGGGGTCTGCCACTGCATTGCCTGACCGTACCACTTGTTGTAAACGCCTTCAGATCCGCTGGCTTCATAATGTTCGTTAACAGCGGTAATTTCCTGAATATCCAGGATGTTAAACACATCAACCGAAGCGCGCATTTCAACTCCGGAAACATCAAAGTTGTAACCCAGATTCAGATCTAGGTTAAACGTCCAAGGAGTGCGACCTGCAGAACCACGTGGATGGAAAGTATAGATTTTCTGCTCCGCTGTCGGTTTTAGTGGACATGCACCCGCCCCACCCGCCGGTAAACGACAAGTATTGGTGAAGTGATAGAAGGTATCACCGTAGCTGCCATACAGTTTTTCATCGCTGCTTGGGTAACCACGACCAAAAGCACTGATTGGCTTACCGCTTGACAGGGTTGAATTAAAACCAATATCCAGATCTTCAGTTAACGCATAAGCACCGAAAAACTTAAATACATGGCGACGGTCGTTTGGCTGATAGCCATCTGAACCGTCCATCACTGCAGGGAAATCGAAGTCCTGAGTAATACCGGCATCGGCTTGTGCGATGTCTGATTTCACAGCACCTTCAAAGTTACCGTAGCTACGTGACCAAGTATAAGTCATCGAACTGGTAAATTTTTCGTTGCGATATTTAAACTCAGTTTGTAAACCGTAATATTCGTTTTTAGCTTCTGGTAAACCGATATCATCGACGGAATAGGTTTTGCGTGAACCCGGATCAGGGATCCCATCATGGTTATCATCCTGCCACCAAGTGCCTGGTTTGCCTGGATTTAAGATCACGCATGACGGTGCTGTAGGGCCACAGAAATCGTCCAATGCGGTGCTGACCTCGCGGAAGATACCACGCACAGAACCAGTCAATTCGTCAGTCAACTGACGTTCATAACCGATGATTAATTCGTCTTTGGCAAATGGTTTTGCCTCTTCCGCTTGGAATGCTTCTTTGCTCAGTTCGACTGGGAAGCTATTGGTGTTACGCGAATTTTCAGGCGTGCCATTGACTGGCTGCAAACCAGTTGGCGCGCCATTGGCTGGGTTAATACCGGTGAAGGTATAGAACGTGGTGGCGTCAGAAATGCCGCCAGCGGCACGGTAATTGGTGTTGTTAGGGATTGGCAGGTAATAACGGCCCCAAGTCGCATAAATTTTAGATTCACCGCTGCCTGTAGGGTCAAAGGTGAAACCTAAACGCGGTGCCCAATCGGTCTTAATGTCAGCAAAATCGACACCTGTAACACCCGTGTTTACGAAGTGATCCTGACGCAGACCAAAAGTCAGCATCAGTTGGTCGTTCACCTGATAATTATCTTCAATATAGTAAGCAGACAAGTCGCTAGAAAACTTACCGCCACCGGCAAAAATACGATCTTCAACATAATCGAGCTTTACCGCCGAAGTATTGCTAAATAACGTGCCATTGTTACCTTGACGCGATGCACCTGGGTTTAGCGTATTGTATGTGTAGCTATGACCACCCACTGGCGCTGTTGTTTGCTCAGATTGACGGTCCTGTTTATCCATGCCCACTTTAAGCGTATGTGTACCGTAGAAATCAAGTACATATTCTACGTCCAACCGCATTTGGGTATTGTCGTCGTAGTTCACACCAATCGAGCCACCAGCGCCACATTGCACCGCTTTTGGTAGACCTGTGGTACGCGAATCCGTGATTGTCGGACAGTCAATAATTGCTGGCTTATCAGTGTACTGGGTTTCAATACTACCCCACAGCGCCGACACGGTCAGATCATCGGTGATGTTACCAACATAGCTGGCGCTCATGATGTCACCACCACGGGCACGAGAAAAACCACCAGCGGCGGTTGTCGTCAAGCCCGTATTAGGGTTATAGCGCATGTTAGTTTCGCTAATATCACGACGATCGGAATAGCCAAAAGCACTTAAACGGTGGCCGTCGGTAATATCCCAGTCAATTTTGGTACCCCAGAATAAGTTGTCATTGCCACTCGCTTTTTGCTCACGCAAATTGTTGCTGGCAACAAAACGGGTGTTCCCGGTGGTGTAAGTATCTGTCAGGCTGCGTGGATTGACGATGGCATAGATAAATAATTTATCTTCAATCAGCGGACCACCGGCAGAGAAGGACACTTCACCTTGGTTTAATTCATCTTGCGTTGAATCATAAAATACTTCGTTACTGCCTTGGTACGCGTAAGATTTTCTACCTTCACCCGCTAAGGCGCCAGGCTGGTAATAACCGGTGAAACCAAATTCCCAGTCGTTAGTACCGCTTTTTGTGATGGCATTGGTGACACCACCGGTCGTGCGGCCGTACATCGCCGAATAACCACCGGTTTTGACTTGAAACTCTTTATAAAACTCAAACGGCACTGACCCACAACCTAAACCCTGACGCGTATTAGTAACCTCGAGGCCGTTGATATAACATGAGTTTTCAGCAACCGAAGAACCACCGAATGACGCCGTATTGCCAAACCGACTGTCACCTTTGACGGCACCTGGTGCCAGTAACTGAATTGCCGTTAAGTTGCGAGCCACTGGCAGTTTATCAATTTCAAGCTCACCCAAGACCAAACCTGAGTCGGTCGAACTTAAGTCGATTGATTGCAGGCGTGCACCGGTGACTTGAATCACTTCGGTACCGTCGTTTGGTTTGTTTAATTCAAAACGGGCGTTAGCGTTGGAGCCTAGTGACAAACGAATGCTGTCTTGGGCGAAGACCTTGCCGTCTTTTTCTACCGTGACTTGATAACTGCCTACGGGCAACTGACTAAAGCGAAAAGAACCACTGCTATCGAGCATAATTTCGCGGCTAAAACCGGTTTTAGGATCAACCGCTTTAACTTTATAACCTTGTGTACCTTGTGCAGCGCCAGTGACTGATCCATTGAGGTTAGAAGTGTCGGCAGCAAATGCTGATGCTGACATCCCTAACACGGCTGAAACTGCAATTGCGGCGAGGGACCGCTTAAAACCTGATGTTCCGAACGTAGATTTCATTATTATCTCCAAGTTGTTGTCTTCGACAGCTTTTTTGCAGCTGCCTCGAGAACACTATAAACACAGCGTCACTATTTTGTATACACCGTACGTCGCAGAAAATTCATCTATTTATTACATCTCACCTACGGCTTTAAAAATATCTACAAGCTGATGTTTTCCTCGATTTAAGCAAAGATAGAAGCAAAAATGACGCTTATTAGCGTCATTTTTGCCGAATAAAATAAAAAGGTTTACTGCTACAACTTTACATTCTGATAATGCTGCTCTAACCAACCCAGTGCCGGCTCTTCCGGTAATAACGTTTCTGCTGCATCAATACGTAACATGTCGGTGCTTTGAGCGCCGTTCAGTTGCGACAACAACTGATGCCATTGCTGCCCAGCACCACAATAGGTCTCGCCATAACTGCTATCGCCAAGCGCAACAATCGCCCAACTTTTACCGGTCAGCATTGGAAATTTATCGTTAACTTGCAAAAAGAACGGTAGTAAATCATCAGGTATATCACCTTGGCCGGTGGTTGAAGTCACAATCAGCCAATGATCAGCGGCAAACTCAGCCACTTCATCCAAATTCGCCGGATAAAATAGTCGCGACTGAAATTTCATTTCCGCCAGTCGTTGTTGCAGGAGATTGGCGACCTCTAATGCTCCGCCGTAAACAGTTCCGGCCATCAAAGCTATTTTTTGCATCTTACAGCTCCCAAGTTTTAATTGATCACGGCATCAAGCCGAACTGGCAATTCATTCGCATTACAGCTCGCCCAAAGCTGTTGGTAATACTCGGTGGCAACTGGCCAGCCAAATTGGCTAAACAAGAGATGGAGATCGTCCATGCCGGCATCAAACTGCAGCATTAGTCCACTCACCGGATGGCGTATTGTTAAACTTTTGGCGATCAACAACAAACGTTGATTCCCAAAATGCTCTGAAAATAGTCGATTGTGCTGACCATCGCCATGGGTGGTGTCACCCACGATTGGATGACGTAAATGCGATAAATGCCGGCGCAACTGATGCTTACGGCCAGTCTGCGGCTGCAACGCGACTAGGCTATAACGCGCTGCCGGATAACGCCCTACCGCAATAGGTAATTCGACCTGCGCCAGTGGCCAGATTGCTGTCCGGGCCTCTTGTGGCATTTTGTCTTGTCGCGCTTTTTTATCGGCAATTTTATCGAGCTGCTCTTTAAGCGGATAGTCTAACAACAACGCCTCTTTGACATACCCGCGCACCACGGCAAGATAAAACTTCTGCCAACTTTCCTGTTGATGTTGCTCAGTTAATAATCTGGCGATCTCAGATGACAACGCAAACACCAACACGCCTGATGTTGGGCGGTCGAGCCTGTGCACTGGAAACACATGTTGTCCCAGTTGGTTTCGCAAGGTCTGCATCACAAACAAGGTTTCATGTTTGTCTAAAAAAGAACGATGCACCAACATGCCGGCAGGTTTATCAATGACCACCAAGTACGCATCTAGATATAAAATCGATAACACTGGCGCAAGACTTTGCGACAAGCTGTCGTCATGGTGATGCGCAATTGGTTGTGAAGGTAGGATCATGCTAATGATGCTCAAACGGTGATGGGGTGGTAGCGCTAAGTACGGTATCTAGCTCTTTGAAACACCTGAACAGAGCGACTTTATCTGCGGTTAATGGCGTCCACACTATTTCTGCCATCGGATAAATACCACAATGTGTTGGCAACGGTTGCTGAAGCTCAATCATCTGCTGCATGCGCGGTAAAAAAATAAACTGCAACCATTGCTCCAACGTCATGCTATCACACGCAAAAGGTGCCGTGCTTGCCAGCGCTGCAGCGCTCGGAGCCTCAATGCTCCAAAGCTGTAAACTCTTCAGCTGCATCTCTATCTGCTGCAATAAGCGCAAAGTGTGTTGATATTTCATTCTGGTCTCACTGGTGTTGGTCGGTGCTACACTCGCCCGTTGGCGACGATGCCAAAGCAGCAACGAACATGCCACAGGATACTGGTCAGCGGCGGCAAAACGTCCCTCGTATTCATTGCGATCCTAACACGACTTGTAATTTCCTGCAGTCAGCCGCATGATCGAAGTTCTGTAATTTGACATACGATGGAAAAAAACTGATGGGCTCTGTGTTTATCCTGATTTTACTGATGCTAGTGACGTATTTATTTTTACTGCAACGACGCCAGGATGAACGGGCAACCGGCCTTGCGAAACAACTCTGTCAACAACAACAAATTCAATTTCTCGATTGTGCACGAGTCAGTCATCAATGGACCACGGTCAATGGCAAAAAAGGTTTTCGCACTTTGTACCTGGTTGATTTTAGTGGTGATGGTGAAAGCCGCTATCAGGCCGAACTTTGGTTAAAAGGTCAGAAACTTGCAGCATTCGACTTACCTGCGTTTAAAATGTAACAGCACGCACGTGCCATCACTTTATGCATCGGCCCGCGGTGGCAATTGTTGTAACTTTGCTGACAATTGTCCGGTCAGCATATCTTTAAACATGACCCAGTCTGCGGCCAAGCTATACCAGGGATACTGAAAAGTTGCTGGTCGATTGTGTTCAATAAAAAAATGGCCTATCCAAGCGCAACCATAACCCGCAACCAGCAGTGTCCAGCCCCATTGCCACTGCCCGCTGTAAATGAAAAAACACAACAACAGCACCACTAACGAACTGCCAATATAGTGCAACAAACGGCAGGCCGGTTGCTGATGTTCAGATAAATAATATGGATAGAATTCGGCAAAAGTGCTCAGTTTTTGCCGCTCCGTCGATGAAGAAGATGTTGCCATATAACCTTAGTTGGTGGGTTGTTTTGATCTGAACAATAA
>JBBKWN010000083.1:0-11416 GCA_037968955.1 Rheinheimera sp.
GATGGCGTTTTTTTATGATGAACATCGATCGCGGCAAAATTTGCCGCGATTTAATCGGTGATTTACTTATTCATTTTTAGAAAAAAAATTCTGAAATAGTGCTGGCTTTTCCGGCAGGGTTAAATCAGTGCCCGGTGTGAGCTGGTCGAGCAGTAACTGAAAACAAGCGATGCGGGCTTGTGCTTTGTCGTTGCCATCAATTTGATGCCAGGGCGCGTCGGTGGTATGGGTATGCTGCAGCATGTCTTGTTTTGCCAGTTGGTAGTCTTGCCAGCGGTCGCGATTTCTTAAATCTTCGGCGGTGAGTTTCCAGCTTTTGGCCGGGTCTTCAAAACGCTGGCGAAACCGTTTGAGCTGTTCCTGTTCGGAAATTTCCAGATAGATTTTCACTAGTTGAATGCCTTCTTGTTGTAGGCCCGCTTCAAAAGCCTTGATTTGCTGGTACGCCCGCTGCAAGGCATGAGCATCACAAAAACCTTCAACACGCTCGACCAGCACCCGGCCATACCAAGAGCGGTCGAACACCGCGATATGACCCCGTTGCGGCAGACGATGCCAAAAGCGCTGTAACCAATGTTGCTGTTGTTCGGTGTCATTGGGTGCACTAATCGGCCACACATGCAGCCAACGCGGATCTAAACACCAAGCGATGCGCCGAATAATACCGCCTTTACCCGCCGCATCTTGCCCTTCCATTACAATCACCGTGCTTTGTTGCTGCCGGCTCCTTGCTTGCTGTAATAACGCCAGTTGCTGTTGCAAGACAGCTAGTTTTTCGTGGTTGTTCATAGATTCTCCCAAGTAGGCTCCGATCAGTATAACCAGTCTCGGCGCTTAACCTTCTGAGCATGAGTGGTAGTAGCCGGCCGAACAAGCGCTGCGTAAAGATTAGGTAAAGGGCGGGTGACTTGCCACCAGCTTATTGCAAATGAGAAGGATTCTCAGTAAGATTGGCGCATTATTGCAAAGCTCGAATGGTGCGTCGTGCTGTCTGTCAGTTTAAAGCCCAAGCTGTGGCTCAGTAAATCTATGCGTTTGGTGCATATCTATAGCTCGATGTTGGTGCTGGTGTTGCTGTTATTTTTTGCCGCCACTGGCATCACGCTCAATCATCCCGAATGGCAAAGTAGCCACGGCGTCAGTTCTGCGCGCCAACAGCTGGCATTGCCGCTGCAATTTAAAACATTGCTCTGGAGTGATGATGCATTACAGCAGGCAGCGCAGGCCAACAAAATTGCCAGTTGGTTACGTCAACAACATCAGGTTGAAGGCGCAGTGTTTAATTTTAGCTATGACGCCGATGAGCAGTTGCTGGAGCTCGATTTTAAAAGGCCAGCCGGTTATAGCAATGCGCTGATTGAATTAGCGACCGGTGAAGTGGAGTTAACCACTGAATATGCGGGCACTTTAGCGCTGCTCAACGATTTACACAAAGGCCGTTACGCCGGTAGCAGCTGGAAATGGCTGATTGATCTTACGGCAGTGGCTTGTGTGCTGTTTGGGCTGACCGGTTTTTATTTGTTATGGCGTCAGCCATCTCGGCGTCGCAGCGGGGTTAATACTGCCGTTTTTGGCGTGATTTTGATGTTGCTGGCCTACATGGCGGCGTTGCATTAATTGCCAAAGGCCCAGCGCTGAGCGGCCATAGTTTTGATGGTGAATTAGGTATAAAAACGAGGGACAGATGAAATTACATTTAATTGCTTTGGCTGCTGTAATGGCTGTTGGCAGCATCGTGCTGCCAGCGCAAGCGGCGGACACCCTGAACATTACTTTGGAGCTACCCACATCCGCACATGGCCCGTATCACCGCCCTTATGTTGCGGTATGGATTGAAGACGCCACCGAACAACCGGTGCAGCTGATTGAGTTATGGCGGGAAAAACCAGATTGGATCAAAGACTTACGTCGGTTCTGGCGCAAAACTGGCCGCAGCGATCAAGCTTTAGTCGACGCCCGCACCGGGGCGACCAAAGGCCCTGGCAAGTACCAGTTGCGTTGGAACGGCCAAGACAATGCTGGCAAGCCGGTTGCAGCAGGTGCTTACCTGTTGGTGGTTGAAGCCGCACGTGAGCATGGTGGCCGCAATTTGGTTAAACAAGCATTTAATTGGGATGGCTCTGCTATTGCCATCAACGTCAAAGCCGGCAGCGAAATTGGTGCCATCACTTTATCAAACGGAGCGAAATAATATGCGGTCTTGTAAAAAATCGGCCTTAGGTCTGCTGGCCATAATGTGCAGTCTGCAGCTGTCTGCCCACACACTGACCGTGGTGCCAAGCCATTATGTGCAGTCAAAAACCGGCGGTTGGGTCAGTGTCGACGTCTCGGCGACCAATATGACATTCCAGTGGGATAAAGGCATTCCACTGGACAATTTCAAAGTGTTTGCGCCGGATGGCAAACAAGGCACTGTGGCTGCAATCTACCAAGGGAAACGCAAATCACAGGCAGAGCTGGAGCTGCTCACTGACGGCACCTACCGGCTAGAACTTGGCAATGGCAGTCGTTATTTCACCAGTTATGAGGTGAACGGCGAGCGCAAACGGCTGATGGCGGATAAACAACAACGGGCCGCCAAACTGCCCGCAGATGCAAAAAAAGTGGTGACAACCCAAGGGACCAGCAAGGCATTGGCGTTTATTACGGTGAATCAGCCCTCAGCAGCAGTGCTTGCATTAACCAACAACGGGCTTGAGTTTCAATTTGACCGCCATCCTGCGGATATCGTAGCGACCGAGGCAGTTACGGTAACGTTACTGATGAATGGCAAACCGGCCGCAGGTGTAACACTGGATTTATCCCGCGACGGTGAGCTGTACCGCAACGAGCCAGAGCGAGTGCATCATACCACCGACGCCAGCGGAAAATTTAGTTTTACCCCACCGGTCGCGGGCCGTTACCTGCTAGAAGCTTCATATCAGGCGGACGTGAATAATGCGCTTACCGATCAAGTGCGGGAAGGTTTTACCTTAAGTTTTGAAGTAGCGTTGCCGTAAGTGTCAGCTGTGTTTTTTTAACAAACCCAAGCGCATCATCACAAGGGCTTGCTGGCGGATACCCATGCTCTTAGCTACCTGAGTAACTTTTAAAAATAACAAAGGGCCTGCAGGCCCTTTGTTATTTTCAGCGTGTTGTACAGCGTGTTGTTCAGCGAATTGGATTATTCGTATTCCAGACCCAGCTCGTCGTCATCTTCTAAATCTAACAACATGCGGAGTCTTTTTTGCTCCAGTAAATCATCAATTTTGCGTCTGGCTTCAAGCTTGTGTTTGTTCTTACTTTCTTTACCGCTTGTTTTACTAAGCTTGAGCTCTGCCGCAATATCAACAGCATCATATTCCCCAACGATCATCTGTGCCATTTATCGTTACTTCCATGGTTTTATTCTTGTTTTTACCGCTCTTGTTGAATTTGATCCCCTGGCGCAACCAGGTTCAACTATCGGCTGACCTCTAGCGTTTTAACGTTAAAGTTTTCGCCGCAAAAGCGATTTATTTTTATGGTGACGATAAATAGTACAGCATTTACCGCTAAGTCGTTGCCTTTTATCGCAGTTCTTCCACACTTTGCCGGAACTGTCGGTTTTTACCTTGGCGACTTTGCTGATTTACTGACCAATTTCTGCGGCGGTTAAAATCGCACCTTGCGAACTATTTGCCGATCCATTCGGTATACTGCATCGTACACTGTACAACTTAGCAGCACCAACGAGGAGAAAAACATGCGCAATTGGATCATCGGTTTAGGAGCACTTTGCCTGGGGCAATCGGCTTTAGTACAGGCAAATCAGTGTGGCGACATTTTAGGCCACTCAATGCAGCAACTACGCAGCAAAGAAACGATTGATTTGTGTGAAGAATTTAAAAATAAAACTTTGTTAATTGTCAACACCGCCAGCAAATGTGGTTTTACGCCGCAGTTTAAAGAGTTACAGGCGTTGTCTGAGAAGTATGCAGATAAAGGCTTAGTGGTATTAGGTTTCCCGTCTGATGACTTTATGCAGGAACACGACGACGAAGCGAAAACGGCCGAAGTGTGTTACATCAACTACGGTGTAAAATTCCCAATGTTTTCCACCAGCGCCGTCCGCGGCAGTGACGTTAACCCAGTATTTAAAGCGCTAATCGCGAAAACTGGCGAAAAACCATCGTGGAACTTTAATAAATATCTGGTCAGCAATGACGAAAAAACCGTGGTGCACTTTGGCAGCAAAGTCAGCCCCGCCGATGCAGATTTTGTGGCGGCCGTGGAGAAAATGTTGAAGTAGTCGTAAAGCCCCTGATTAAAGCAGGGGCTTTGTCTTTTGAGTTGAAATACTGACAACAAAAATCGTATTTGATGACACTGATCGCAAAGTGAACACTGCTATTTGGGGAGGCTCGAATAGAGAATTCGAACTCAATTTGCAAAATAACCCTTCATCACCCGGATGATAAACGCCTTGTGTTTCCGAAGTCGATTTGATTCAATGCTCGCTTATTGCCTTGTTACTTCATGAAGTTCTGAATTCATCTGATTATGCTGAAATTTGCTGCTCCAATGACCGATCCTACCGCTGCTCTTCTGATCGTGATGCCTCGTTTTCTCGGCGATGCGGTGACCGCGACGTCTGCAGTGCAAATGATCCGCATGCTTTATCCTCAGAATCCAATTTATCTATTGACCTGGCCACATGTCGCACAGCTGTTCGAACAGCGTGATTTTTTTGGCTGCCAGGTGATCGTTGATAGCCGTTACACCAAACCAAAGCAATCGTTGTGGCGAGTTGCGCGGCAATTGGCTGGCTACAATTTCAGCCGAGTGTATCACTTACGAAACTCATTCAGCGATGCTTTGTTATGTACTTTTGCTGGGATCCGCGACCAAGTTGGTTATGCCAAAAATGGTCGTACACCTTTGTTATCACAAGCTTTTAAGTTAGATCCGAATTTTCATTATCAGTACCGGTATGGCAATCTGGTGAATCAAGCGCATGCTCAGATCTTTGAGCAGATGCCACAGATAAAACTGAATGCGGGCAAAAAATCTTTTGTGCCAAGCAATACCGATGGCAAAACTGCAAAACAAGTGGTGGTGTATTTTGGTGGGCGCTACAAATTAAGTCGGCATTATCCTTTTGCGCTTGCAAGTCAGGCGCTGTTTTTGCTGGCGGCAATGCTCGATTGTCATTTTGTGTTGCTGGGTGATGGGCAAGAGGTGGCAGAAAATGCTGCGCTTGCTGGTTATTTACAGGCACAGGGCATCGCGGTTACCGATGTCACCGCTCAAACGACCGTCGCCGAGCTGGCGGACATTATTCACGCATCTGATTTGGTGTTTTCGATTGATTCTGGACAAATGCACATTGCCGCGGCGTTAAATATTCCGTACGTCGCAGTGATTGGTTTTGGTACTAGTCCATGGAGCTGTGTTGAGCCAAAAGTTCAGCAGGGCATTCATCTCGTCAGCAATAGCCAAGTGCTGGATTTGGATCAACAAATTTGCCAGATCAGTCCGCAGCAAGTTGCGGCGGCGGCAAAACAATTGCTACAGCCAACGGTCGCGCCGGTAGATCCTTGTCTTTGCTAGATATGTGCTTAGCAGGCGATCGCAATCGCAGATCATACTGCTCTGTGCTGCAACACCCCCAACTTCAATAAATACTGCCGCCAGTCCTGTTGCCAGCGTGCCAGCGATAAACTACTGGTGGCGGTAGCGTGGGCCTGAAACGCCAGCCGTTTCGCGGCAGTTGGGTTTTGCAGACAATATTCCAGCTGTGAAGTTAGCGTATCGGCGTCTGGCATCCCGATCAAACCATTAAACTGGTCAATGATCATATTGCTAAGGCCACCC
This sequence comes from Rheinheimera sp., assembly GCA_037968955.1. Taxonomy (GTDB): domain Bacteria; phylum Pseudomonadota; class Gammaproteobacteria; order Enterobacterales; family Alteromonadaceae; genus Pararheinheimera. The sequence goes on from JBBKWN010000083.1 coordinate 5,836, forward strand.
ACATTGGTGCTAACCACGGCGCAGCCAGCAGCCATGGCTTCGGCTAGGCTTAACGACGTTCCTTCAGAACCTATTGAAGGCAACAACACTAAATCGTGTTGATAGTGGATTTGCATGGCGTCAGCCGGACTATAACGACAAATGCTAACTTGTGGCTGGTTGTCAAATGCAGCTTTAATTTCAGTTTCCAGCGGCCCTTCGCCCGCAAAGGTTACTTTTAGCGCTGGATGCTTCAACAGTAACTTTTGAACCACAGCAATCGCCAGTAAAATGCCGCGGTAATCAACAAATCGGCGGGCGATCAGCAAGCTGGGCGTGGTCAGTGGCTGTTGCCATTTTTGTGCTAATTGTTGCTGAGTAATGGCGTCAGCACTGAAATTCATAATGACCTGAGCCTGGGTTGTGCTTGGGAAATTGCGATAGGTACGATACCAGTTGATAAAATTGTGATCTACGCACACCAGATTGCGGCAATGGCGGATATAACCCAAGTACTTTTGATGGTTCAACAGGCTTTTCAAAAAGCCAAAAACATTGTTGTGGGAAGCCGGTTTATCCCACGAAATACCATGTTGAATTGCAATGCTGCGGTTGAAGTTATTTTTCACATGATAACTGTCGGTCGCGAAAATAATGCTATCGGTGCTGTTGTTAAAGCGGCTGTTGATGTATTGAAATAACGCTAGTTTTTTTCTATTGCCGCGATAAGCGCCACACTGAATACCCGCAACTTCAATCCCTCGATAGTTGGCTGAGAAGTGACTGCAGGCAGTTTGTACTACCACACAATGCAGGCCTTCGCTTCGGATCAAACAGGCCAGCTGTAACATGTAATTTTCAATACCGCCGAGTGTTAGTTGCTGTGTTTTTGGATCATAAAAGTGGCGGTAGACGAGATAAATGGTTGCTGTAGAGGTGGTTTGTAACGACATTAAGGATCCATCCTAAGCTGTGCAAGTATTGAATTGCACTATTTCTACTAATGGGTAGTGAAGGTTGCTGCAGTCTGCCTTGAAATCAAGTAACAAAAAACAATCGATTTGTGCATATTTGTTTATTTGTTGTAATTTAATCTTTTCGCTCATTTTGACGGAATGAATGTACAGTACTGTCAATTTAGCCGTGAGACGAACAAAGTTAAGACGTGGTCAATAAAATAATTATCTTAAATCATTGATATATAACTATATAGTTTAAGGTTGTGGTGTACTGACGATGGTTCACACATTGTCTTGTTTAGTCAGCTGATGATCAGTGTAGTGTTTTAGAGTCATGGTGTTATTAACCTGCCGTTTGCCAGAAAAAACTAAAGTTGGTGCAGTTACAATGGCGCTAGGACTGTGCTTGATTGGTATGCGCACAAGGACTAGTATTGGTTTTGGTTATTTCTTTATTCCATTTTTGCATATTAAATTGAGGCTCAATTGCTGCTGACAATGTTTGCTGCACTGTTTATTGGCTTGTGTCTGGGGCTTTTTGGTTCCGGCGGCTCTATTATGACGGTGCCTGTTTTATTGTATTTGCTCAAACTACCAGAGAAAATCGCGATTGCTTCCGCCCTTGGCGTGGTGGCGCTGACCAGTTTGGTGGCATTGCTGCCGTATTTGTATCGCAAACATTTACAATGGGTGTTAGTGACAAAGCTGGCACTGCCCGGTATTTTTGGTGCTTGGCTGGGTAGCTTGCTCAGCCATCAGGTGGCGGCTTTCTGGCAAATTTTATTGCTGGCGGTGTTGATGAGCTTTAGTGCGGTCAATATGTGGCGGCAACAGCTGTGGCGTTGGCCGCTGACACGAAGCTGGCAATTGTTGGCATTAGGAACATTATTGGGTGCGGTGACTGGGTTTGTTGGTGTAGGTGGTGGTTTTTTAATTGTGCCACTGCTGCTGGCGGTGACCACGCTGACGATGCCGGCAACTATTGCGACCAGCTTGTTGCTGATTTTCCTGCAAACGAGTAGTGGTTTTATCAGCCATTATTTTCAACTAGAAAAACAAGGTGTGTTGCTGGATCTGCCACTGATCGCCACCTTCGGCGCGCTCGGCGCTTTTGGCAGTTTACTCGCGTTGCCGTTAAGTCAGCACTTGCCGCAATCGCTGGTACGGCGTGTTTTCGCGGTCATGTTGTTGGTGCTTGGCATCAGTCTGATAGTCCGTCAATTGGCTTTGGTGTAGTCAAGCGTAAGCCTGCCATCGGCAAGCGTGCGGTCAGTGTTTTTGCCTGTGATTTTTGCCTGTGATCATGTAATGCAGCCGTTTCATCATCATTTATTGGCGTGTTGGATAAAAGCCTGTATATTAGAAAAATCTAATCTGGAGGTTGAATATGACAGTAGAACGAGCAATTTTGGCATTTGCCGGAGCGATGGTGTTGTTATCACTGGCACTGACTTATTACGTGCACCCCTATTTTGTTTGGTTAACGGTGTTTGTAGGCGCTAATTTATTTCAAAGTGCATTTAGCTGTTTTTGTCCGGCGGCGATTGTCCTGAAGAAAGTTTTTGGCTTGCAAACTGAAGCCGAAAAAGCCCGAGCTGGTTAAATCAGGCCAAGAGCGGGCAGGGGCAAAGTAGGGGCGGCGAAGCGGTTGAGCCAGCTGTGTTTAGCTAGCAGTGTTTAGCCAGCAGTAAAGCCACTGTCTTCGGCAGTGGCTTGTTCGGTGGCGGCCACTCGCGCTAGTTCGTCACAACGTTCATTTTCCGGGTGGCCCGCATGGCCTTTCACCCATTGCCAATCGATTTGATGCCGCGCGCTGGCTGCATCCAATCGTTGCCATAAGTCTTTATTTTTGACGGGTGCTTTTTGACTTGTCCGCCAATTGTTGCGCTTCCAGTTTTTCAGCCATTGGGTAATACCCAGTCGGACGTACTGGCTATCAGTGGTGAGGACGACGGTGCAATCTTCATTTAAACTTTCCAAGCCAACAATAGCCGCCATCAGTTCCATCCGATTATTGGTGGTGAGTTTAAAGCCACCCGCCAGCTCTTTGAGATGGTGATTGTATTTTAATACCACGCCATAACCGCCAGGTCCGGGGTTACCCAGACAGGATCCATCAGTAAAGATTGCCACAGTTTTACGCATCAATTTACGCCTTAGCGCTTCCCAGCTGTTTAAACGGCGTATAATCTAACGCAAAAGCGCTAAAAAACGAAACCAAGATGGCAAAACGACAGATTATTCTTGATACCGAAACCACCGGTATTAATCCTTTAGAAGGCCACCGTATTGTTGAAATCGGCTGTGTCGAGATGTTTAACCGCCGGTTGACCGGTAATAACTTTCATGTGTACTTAAACCCAGATCGCTTTATGGATCAGGAAGTTATTAATATTCATGGCATTACCAACGAGTTTGTCGCCGACAAACCGCGTTTTCGCGACGTTGCCAAAGACTTTTTTGATTACATTCAAGGCGCCGAGTTAGTGATCCATAACGCCGTCTTCGACGTCGGTTTTATTAATCACGAATTTAATCTATTAAACCCACCTCTGCCGAAAGTAGCGACCATTTGTGCCGTGCTTGATACATTGGCACTGGCACGCGACTTACATCCGGGCCAGAAAAATAACTTAGATGCGCTCTGTCGCCGGTACGACGTCAACAATAGCCACCGAACTTTTCACGGTGCGTTACTCGATGCAGAAATTCTGGCAGATGTTTATTTGGCGATGACCGGTGGCCAGGTCAGTTTGAATCTGGCAGCCCATCAGGATAACGCCGCGCAGCAGCTGCAGCAAAGCAACCAAGGTCTTATTCGTCGTGGGGTGCTGCAGGTCATTAGCGCCAGCGCTGATGAGTTAGCGGCACACGAAAAACGTTTGGATTTAGTGCAGAAAAAAGGAGGCAGTTGCCTGTGGCGAAGTTAATTCCCGCGTTATTGCTACTATGCGTCACCAACGCATGGAGCCAAACCGCTGCTGAAAAAGTGGCAACTAAAAAGACCCCCACCAGCAGCGTTGCCGCCGACAGCAGCCTGAAGCACACCGATCAGCCACCAGCCGCAAAGGCAGAATCAAGTTTAGGCCTGACCGAATTGCCAGATTTGTCGGCGTCAAATCAAATCCCATTGCTGAATAACCGCTTTCGGATTGATTATCAAATTGATGAAATCACGCTGGTTTTTTTCCGTAAAAAAGGCACGCCCTCGGTCGTGTTGGTCAAACCCGATGGCAGTAAAGTGTATGCTCGCACGGCCAGAGATCATCAAATGGAATGGCACGACGATGCCACCTATGATTTGATTAAAATTAAACAACCGACCCCAGGCCCGTGGCAAGCGATTGGTAACGTGTTGCCAGAAAGCCGGATCATGGTCTTAACCGATATTGATTTACAGGTGGACCCGTTACCGACCGATATGATGGTCGGCGAGTCGCTCAAGGTGACCGCCAGGCTGACCAATGGCGGCAAACCTATCAACGCCAAAGATTTTCGTGATGTGCTGAAACTAGATGTGTTGTTAATCAGCACGCAAAAAGCCGAATACGACAATCACTCACAAACCGTGCTGGAATTTACCTCATTTCAGGATGACGGCAAAAACTTTGATGAACGGCCCCGAGATGCCATTTTTACCGGTGAATTTAAACTGGATTTTCCGGCAGGCGAGTGGATCCCCAAATATATTGTCAAGACACCGCTTTATACGCGTGAACTGATGCAGGCTCCTATTATTGTGCAGCGCGCGCCGTTGGAATACAGCGTGGTCGAGGCGATGGATGAGGCCACCAGACATCAATTAACTTACACCATCAACGATGGTCCGGCTGATGGGAACACCGTGGCGTTCCAAGGCCGTATTCGCTTTCCAAACAATGAAGTACAAAGTTTCACCCTCGGCGAAATGCCGGGTAATACACGCGAATTGGCGATAGCAAACGCCGGGATTGGCACCTATCGGGTTGAGAACATGATGTTTGGTCGCACCAAAGGCGGGCGCGAGTTTGTGATGAGCTTACCTGAGTATACCTTTGCCGCCGTCGGGCCAAAGATTGAGGTGCCAGAAATAACCGAAGTCGCTAAGCCGGATTTGGTCGCAGACGATCCGACCCGTGCTGGCGTGGCACCAACGCCCCTCGTGCCAGAGCCGGTGGTTGAACCGGAAGTTCCATTTCCAATAGGTTGGGTGGTCTTTGCCAATGTGCTGATCCTGTTGCTGGGGGGCGGCTCGGTCTTATGGATGACGAATGATCAGGCGCGGCAGACGTTATCGATGTTATTGGCAAAATTAAATCCAGCGGCATTGATCAAACGCAAGAAAACTGACGTTGGCGCGGGTGCAGCTTCTGCAGCGACAATGCCAGCGGCAGTTGCAGCCACTGAGGCTCCAGCTAAAAAAGCTCAAAAAAACAACGGCGAGGACGATATTTTAGATCTTTCATTACCGGATGATTAAGGATTAGCCAAATGCGCCAAAAAAGAGGTTGACGGCCTACCAGCGAATCCGTATTATTCCCGCCGCAACGCAGCATACCCAAATGAAAATGCTGTATTGCTTGGCGCGGAGCGGTAGTTCAGTCGGTTAGAATACCGGCCTGTCACGCCGGGGGTCGCGGGTTCGAGTCCCGTCCGCTCCGCCA
>JBBKWN010000084.1:0-10105 GCA_037968955.1 Rheinheimera sp.
AGGTAGCGCTCTACCAACTGAGCTATGCCCGCATCACTATCATCTAAACAAACTGCAACTGAAAAATTTGGAGCGGGCAACGAGACTCGAACACGTGACCTCGACCTTGGCAAGGTAGCGCTCTACCAACTGAGCTATGCCCGCAACATCTTCTTCAATTACCGCTTAGTCGCCGCCGAACTGGCGTTCAACTTTGTCACTAAGCGGGCGCATTTTACAAAATCAGTTTGAGTTTGCAAGCACTTTATTCGGGCAACTTGAAAAAGTGGGTGCGATAGACCATTAATTCAGCAATTGAGTCGCGAATGTCGTCTAACGCTAAGTGACTCGACGATTTATTCACCAACTTTGTCACCTGTGGATTCCAGCGTTTGGCCAGTTCTTTTACGGTACTGACATCCAAATTCCGATAATGGAAAAATGTTTCCAACTTCGGCGCATACTTCACCAAAAAGCGGCGGTCCTGACCAATACTGTTGCCACACATTGGCGACTTGCCTGCCGGCACGTACTGGCTTAAAAACGTAATGGTTTGTTCCACGGCGGCGTCTAAATCGGTTTCACTGTCGTGACACCGCTGAGTTAACCCGCTTTTACCATGTTGCTCAACACACCAGGCACTCATATTATCCAACACACTCGCTGGCGTTTTAATGGCGAAGGTTGGGCCTTCGGCCAGCACGTTGAGATTGCTGTCGGTGACGATGGTCGCCATTTCCAGGATCACATCAACATCCGGTTCCAGACCGGTCATTTCTAAATCGATCCAAACCAGATTATTTTCATTCACAGACATAAAAGGCACCTTATGGGTTTGCTACTTTGTTACTTTATTATTTGTTACTTCACTGAATGCTAGTATCATACTACGCCTGACGCCAACTGGAAAACGCCCATGACGGGCCTGTGAGAAACAGTGACGAAAAAGAAACATCTAAACAATCGCCAAACGGACCGTATTGCCGGCAACCAGCAAAAACGTTTGGACCGATTGGAAAAAAAAGCCGTAAAAGCCGAACAGCAGCTTGAGCATACCCAATTAAGTGAACCAGAAGCCGGCGTGGTAATTAGCCGCTTTGGTCAGCATGCTGATGTTGAAGATCCAACTGGCGCGATTGAACGCTGTAATATCCGTCGCACGATTAACTCTTTAGTCTGTGGCGACAAAGTCGTCTGGCGACGCTCACTGCAACCACAAGGCGGCATCAGCGGCGTGATTGAAGCCGTGCAAGAGCGCAGTTCAGTGTTATCGCGGCCGGATTTTTACGATGGCTTAAAGCCCGTTGCTGCCAATATCGATTTACTGATCATCGTTTCCGCTGTGCTACCTGCCCTTTCACTGAATATTATCGACCGTTATTTGGTCGCTGCCGAAGCGATGCAAATTAAACCTCTGCTATTACTGAATAAAATTGACTTACTCTCCTCAGAAGAGCGCACAGTTGTTGATGGCCAACTGGAAACTTATCGCAAAATCGGTTATGAAATTTTGCTGTTAAGCGCCAAAACCGGCGAAGGCATGGCACAACTTGATACGTACCTAAAATCTGGCACCAGCATTTTTGTCGGGCAATCGGGGGTTGGTAAATCGTCCTTAGTCAATAATTTACTGCCAGAACTGCAAGTAGTTACCCGTGAAGTTTCTGACGGTTCCGGCTTGGGTCAGCACACCACTACAGTGGCGCGGTTATACCACTTGCCTGACGGCGGCCATTTAATTGACTCGCCGGGGATCCGTGAATTTGCGCTCTGGCATTTGCCGCCGGACGAAGTGCTGTGGGGGTTTAAGGAGTTTCGGCCTTGGCTTGGTCGCTGTAAATTCCGCGATTGCAAACATCTGAACGACCCTGGCTGCGCTTTACATCACGCGATCGAAATTGCCGAGATTTCAGCGGAACGTTTTGATAATTATCATAAAATCTTGCTTAGCATGGTGCAGGATAAACCGAATTTCTTTAAAGTTGACTAAGGATCCAGCGAAATGGATAAAGTAAAAATCACCCTACAGTACATTATGCCGAAGCATTTGATTTCCCGCTTGGTCGGGCTACTCGCTGCAGCCAAACTAGGTGTGGTGTCGCATCTGTTGATCAAGTTATTTATCAAATCTTATGGCATCAACATGGCCGAAGCAAAGCATGAAAATGCCGGTGACTATCAAAGCTTTAATGAATTTTTTACCCGTCCGCTCAAAGACGGACTACGCCCTATCGTTGCCGACACGGACGTGATCGTACAACCGGTCGATGGCGCTATTAGTCAGCTTGGCGCCATTACAGGTGACCAATTGATCCAGGCTAAAGGCCACACCTATTCTCTGCAAGCTCTCCTTGGCGGTGCAAGTGACACTGCAGCACCTTACCAAAACGGTCAATTTGCCTGTATTTATTTGGCCCCCAAAGATTATCACCGTATTCATATGCCTATCGCTGGCACTTTACGGGAAATGATTTACGTACCAGGTGAGCTATTTTCCGTGAACCCGCTAACAGCAGACAATGTGCCGGGTCTATTTGCGCGCAACGAACGCGTGGTCACCATATTTGATACTGCGGCAGGGCCAATGGCACTGGTGCTTGTTGGTGCCACTATTGTGGCCAGTATTGAAACTATCTGGGCTGGTACTATTACACCGCCACGAGGCAAAGAGGTGTTCCGTTGGAATTATCCAGCCGAAGGTGCCAATGCGGTGAAGCTTGAAAAAGGCGCTGAAATGGGTCGCTTTAAATTAGGCTCCACGGTGATTCTGGCTTTTGCCCCGGATCAAATTACCTTTAATGATCAGCAACACCCTGGCGCTGTTACGCGAATGGGCGAAGCTTTTGCCCATGTGACTGCGGTTTAAATTCGACATTAACAAAGCAACAACTTAACTCAAGGAGGCCATTGATGAAAATTTTCGCCCATCGCGGCATCAGTGGCCATTATCCGGAAAATACGCTGCTTGCTATCCAGGCAGCCATTGACCATAGCGTCTATGGCATAGAGATTGACGTGTTTGCCCATGCTGGTGAGTTGATCGTGATCCACGACCGCCAGCTCAGCCGCACCGCCAAAGTAGCAGGCAATATTGAAGACTATACAGCTGCTGATTTACGGGAACTTGACGTTGGCCGCGGGCAACATATTCCAACGCTCTGGCAGGTATTGCAGCTCGTAGCCAATAAGGCAGTACTGAATATTGAACTCAAAGGCCATGATACCGCAGCCTTGTTATTGAGCACATTGACACGCGCAAAGAATGAACTTGGCACCGATTGGTCGACTTTATTAATTTCATCTTTTCATCATCCGCTGCTACACACCATCAAACAGCAACAACCGGGTCTCGCCGTCGGAGCACTTACCGCTTGTATTCCGCTGCATTATTGCCAGTTTGCCACCGATCTAGCGGCAGTGTCCGTGCATTGTGACCGGGCTTTTGTCGATAGACCGATGATTGAAGATGCGCATCAACGTGGGCTCAAAGTTTATGTGTATACGGTGAACGATCAGCGTGAAGCATTACGTCTACAGGCATTAGGTGTTGATGGCATTTTCTGCAATTATCCGGCTGAAGCTGCCGACTGGTTTTAACATTCGTAATTTATCAACTGTCAGTCAAACCGAACCACAGTCACTATTTTTCTCGTCATAACACCATTCATGTCAGATATTCCGCCGTTGGTCGAAGTTGCTTGAGATTGCAGCTGCAGTTGGCTATGTTCAGCAAATATTTTTAACCTATTTCTCAGGAAGGTTGCTTGTGCTGAACATCATCTTTCCATCGTGGTATTTTCCTACCGTCTTACATCACTAAGCCGGTTCTGATCTTTTCAGAGCCGGCCGCTTTGCATTTGCGTTATTTCCGCTAAATATTGCTTGCAGGAACTGTGATGACTTTATTCAATTTCTTTCGCCAGACCAATCCCATGGACTCGTTTTTACCCCGGCAAACGGCATGTAATTTCTGGCCACTCTCCCCTTTTGCCCTGACTGCTATGTTTCACCAGCTGGAAGCATCGACATGTCGCTCGAAACTACAAATCAGTGGCGTGCAACCAGGTTGCTCGGTATTAGTTTGTGATCAGAATCAACATTGCCAATGGCTGACAATGGCACACCCTGGCCAAATCAGCAGGACCAACAACGATGTTGCATTGCTGTCGCCGCTGGGTTTGAGGCTCATTGGCAAAAATATCGGCGATGTCGCGACGTTAAATGTCGGACGTCAAAGCAGGCAGTTGACGGTCTGCGAGATTGTCCGGATGCAACGTCAACCTAAGCATAAAACGGGGCTTTAACGCATCACTACAAGCCCTCACCAACAGATTAACTTGGAGCTAACATGACGAACTTACCGCCTAAACGCACAATTTCCACCTTAGATTACGAACGACTAGAGCTGCTGTTACAGCATCTGCCGGCGCCACACACACAGTATCAGGCGCTGACTGATGAACTAGCAAAAGCGACCTTCGTAGAACCGGCTGAAATGCCGCCGGATGTAGTGACAATGAACTCATCCATCCGGCTAAAACTAAACGGGAATGATAGTATTCATCTCCTGACATTGGTTTATCCAAAAGATTTGCAGGGCAATGCACAACAATTGTCGGTGCTGGCTCCGGTCGGTATGGCGATACTCGGTAGACGACAAGGCGATTTAATTCATTGCACTAACGAAGGGACTGCTGGGCATATTGAGCTGATAGAGCTGATAGAGCTGATTTCACAGCCTGAACGCGAAGGGATTTTTTATCGTTGAGAAGTACATTTTTTGTATCAGCCTGCTAGTCAGGCTGATGCTTTAATTGCTCACGTTAATGACTTTCGCAGCTATGGCATTGATTGCATAAACGAATATTAAGCACATGTGCCAACACCACAAACGCTGCACCGATAATCAGCACCGCATGTTCGTATTCATGCCCTAATAAATCTTTTTGCCAGTAAATAAAACCACCAAGAAACAGCGAATAAAATGGGTACAATTTGCGATGATAGCGATGAAAGCCAGCAAACAACGTAATAAAACCAAGCACCATCGTGATCAGCAATACAATACGTTCCAAGGCGTGGTTATGCACTGAGGTTAACCCGAGCAGTGGCAGTACCGGCAATAACACTGGCAGCATAATACAGTGGATGGCACATAAAGACGTAACCGCTATGCCCACTTTGTCCAACGTATGACGGATATTTTCGAACATGCTGCTTGACCTCTGCCGAATTAGAAATGAGATGATATAACAAATCTGCCGAGTTGAAAATGGGTAGCTCAAATTTCTCTATTGGAATTGACATGGCTATCGCTGGCGTCACTCGTGCTTTGCAGCACGTTTATGGCATAATAGCGGGCACAAAATTTGAGGATGCTTTATGGAACAGTTACTTATCCAACTGGATTTAAATTTAAAAGAGCTTTATCGCAAAGCGTTGGATGCAGACGCTATTTTAGATGAATTGCAAAACAAGGGTCAGGCCCGGCACCAGGCAATCTTTCCGGCCCCTTCGCTATTTCAAGTAACCAGCGCACGATTTATGCCGTATTTATCAGAAACTGCAGAGCAGGTTTCGGCGATCCGGCAAACGCAGCAATTTAATACCGCAACCCTAGAGCTCGTGGTGAAACAATTACAGTTATTGCACAAGACATTGACAGAATTTCGGGTGGTTGTCGCCAAATAGACTAAACTTTACCGCTAATTTACCGTCATATCGTTAAGTGTTATTAACACAAAACACAGCGCTGTGGAGGTTCGACGATGTCTATTTCAACAGTGAGTACTTCATTAGACTTGGTGCGAGTTGCCGCTCGCATCGAAAGTAAAACCCCATCAAACGACACCAGCTTGACGGCTAAAATTAAGTCAGCATATGCAGCCCCTCTGCGACAAGCCGCAGATAGCGACAACAGAGTAACCTTCAGTGCCCAAGCGACTGCGATGTCAAGCGAACAGCCATCATCCAATAGTGACTCAGTCAAAGTAAGCAGTAGTATCGGCCGAGCAGCCTCAGCCGGACAACTTAGCCGCGAACAGGCGCTGGCGATTTACCAGAAAATCGCTGATCTGCTCTAGACCTATCAGTCATCGACTGAGCGTCGCTCAAACCACTGCGGTATCTAGCCTTATTCCTTCATTAATTGCGGCACTATTACTTTGTTAAACCATTTTTTTAGCATTTCGCGCTCGTAACCGAATTCCGAGCTTTGGGAACCAAGATGACTCGACATCATGAACCCCATATCCTTTATTTTTACGTCCGATTCTTGCAAAACTTGCTGCTTGTTTTGGTCGTACAATACAAAGTCAAAATTCATTCTTGGGAAGTAAATATCTTTAACCACCCGGATATCTGAGTTATTTAGCCGATACATTGGGCTCACATCGCCTGCCAAATCGATATCTGTGACCCTAATTTCCAGACGAAAGCCAGCGGGCAACTTTTCAGCGAGTTCAACAAATATTTTGTCAAAAGCGTTTGTAACTCGTTCTTGATAGGCTTTGCGTGTACCGGACGCTGGCCGTATATCGGAATATTTTTCCGGATTGAACCAAGTGACTTTTACTGCGGGTGTGGCGGCTGATTTATCGACGGTGGCCGCATGTAACTGGCAAGATACTGCTACCGCGCAAAGAATAGTTATTACATACATAGCCTGCTTACGCATCTTCGAACTCCTCATCGTACTGCCAACAATAGGCAACGAATATCTGTTGAACCACGAACTATCACTATATGCTTTTTCCGCGCACAACACCGTAGTCAAATGTCGAAACATGTCGCGGGTTGTAATTATTACCGGACAACACCACGACAGCCGTGATGTAGCAAGCCACTGCAACGGCACGCTAGGCGCGCTTGTATGTCACAGAGTGCTCAAAAGTGCCCAAATAATCTGGCTTAGCCTATAAAACTGGCAAGATGATTGCCAACTGCAAAGCAGTTTGATGTCAAAATAAGAAAATTCAGCACTTTTTGCTTAAAAATGCGGTAAAAAAATAAGCAGCATTCGCCTTCTTCACTCTACAGAAATTGGTAGCCAGTGGTTCAGCACTAAATCGTAGCGACAAATCACAATCCGACAGTTTTGAATGTAAGTGCAGCCGCAAAAGGCTTCGCTACCTTCAGCAATGAAGGCGATAAATGAAGACGGAATGCTGGGGGAGCCTACAGGCTAAAAAGCTGATAAGCCAATTTAAAAAATAGCTTGAGATAACAGTTGCCGTCGATCTGCAAAAAGCTTACTAAGAAAATGGAGTTCGTTAGAAATTACTGATTAATAGGGATACATTGAATGCTTGTTAACACATATTACAATGCAGATGCCGTTGTTCGCGTTAAATGCAACCGAGCAACGGCTTTTCCACGGTTCATGTTACCGGTACGTCAGCGAGAACATAGTCCCCACTGATACGATAACTTGCAAGGTTAGCAACAATTCGACTTAAGTTGAATTACATCATGCCCATTGGAACTTATATCATTGATATTACTATTAAAATAGAAATTAAGTAAAACGGTACCCCGCTTTACACCCCTCTTAATCGTGCAATCCTATGCAACCGCTGACTAGTTGGCCAAATGAACTAAGCCACTACACTTCGAAACCATTCTTGATTGAGCCGACGAATATATTCTCTATAGTGTTCGTTTGCGCACCGAGTTATCTCCTGCTCTGCATTGAATATGACAGTACAAAAATTGCCACGAAGGACAACTGAATGACTCGTCCTGATCCGCCAAAAATCGATGTCTCGTACCTACAGACCCATATTGATGCATTAGCCGCTCAAGCGATGGATTTGTCGCCTGACGCCTCATCAGTGCATCTACACAATGGTCTCGACACGGTGCTCCCTCCTGCTGATTTACACGGGGCCTATACGAATAACCGCCCGCTACCCACCGCAGGCATCGCTGAACGTCATGCATATATTGTCGGCACTGGGATCGCAGGTCTGTGCGCGGCTTTCTTTCTGATCCGTGACGGCCAGATGCCGGCTGAGAACATTACCCTGTTCGAAGCAATGATGATTGATGGGGGCGCGCTCGATGGAGCGGGTAATGCAGAGGACGGCTATCTCGTTCGCGGTGGCCGCGAGATGGATATGACCTATCAAAACTTCTGGGACGTCTTCTCGGAAATACCGGCGTTGGAACTGCCCGCGCCATTCACGGTGCTTGATGAATATCGGATCGTCAATGATGCCGATAAAAACTGGTCAAAAGCCCGTCTTCTGGAAAAACAGGGCCAGATCAAAGACTTCTCGACCATGGAGTTAAGCAAGCTACAACAGATAGAGCTGTTAAAGCTTTTAATGGCGCGCAAGCAAGATTTAGACGATATCACAGTGGAAGCGTGGTTCAGTGAAGATTTCCTGAACACCAATTTTTATATGTTCTGGCGCACTATGTTTGCCTTTCAGAACTGGCATTCAGTGTTGGAAATGAAGCTTTACATGCACCGCTTTTTGCACCTTATGGATGGGCTAAACGATATGACGTCACTGGTCTTTCCTAAATACAATCAGTACGACAGCTTTGTCGTGCCGTTGATGGCTTGGTTGAAGAATAAAGGCATAAAAATCCAGTACGGCACAAACGTGTCAGACGTGGAGATAAATACCGATGGCGAAACCTTAACCGCAACTGCGATCAAATATCGCACAACTCATGGGGACGAGACCATCCAACTTGGTGCCCGCGACCTTGTCTTCGTTACTACCGGCTCCATAGTTGAGGACACCGTCTACGGTGATAACGATACGGTTCCGCATTTAAAGGTGGGAAATCATGACCCGGGTGTTGCATCGGGCTGGCAGTTGTGGAAAAACCTTGCCCAGAAGTCTGCGATCTTCGGACGGCCAGAAAAGTTTTGCTCCAATGTGCCAGCCTCAATATGGGAATCGGCCACGCTGACGTGCAAGCCCTCACCTCTGATTGAAAAGCTAAAAGCATTGTCGGTCAATGATCCTTACTCAGGAAAAACGGTGACTGGCGGCGTTATTACCTTTACCGATTCAGCTTGGTTGATGAGTTTCACCGTCAATCGCCAACCACACTTTCCAAGCCAGCCCAGTGACGTGATCGTCATTTGGGTGTATGCGCTAAACATGGATAAGCCCGGCGATTACGTTAAACAGGCGATGCCAAAATGCACCGGCAACGAAATATTGACCGAAATGTGTTTCCACCTTGGTTTGATTGATCAAGTCGCAGAAATAATTGCTGCGACCAAAGTGCGCACGGCACTGATGCCCTACATTACCGGACAATTCATGCCACGTGCCAAAGGCGATCGACCATGGGTCGTGCCCGCTGGTAGCGTCAACCTTGCCGTCATGGGGCAGTTTGTCGAAACCCATAATGACGTAGTATTCACCTTAGAAAGTTCGGTCAGAACGGCGCGTATCGGGGTGTACAGTCTGCTGGGGATCAAGAAGCAGGTACCCGATATATTTCCGGGTCAGTATGATATTCGTCGTTTGCTCCGTGCGACGCGCACATTAAATAACGACGAAGCGTTTTTGGGTGAGGGCATTTTGCGCCATATTCTAAGTGGAACCTATTTTGAACACATCTTACCCCTTGGCCCTGATGAAACACCCGCAGATCTTCACAAGCCTGGAGTATTTGAACATCAGCTGAGTAAACTGCGCAGCCTTTTCGGCGGGAGCTAACCGACCGTCAGAGCAACGAAATAGACAATCCGTTGATAGGAAACTATCGCTAAATCTTAAGTATTAAAAAAGCCCGCAGATTTTGAAATCTGCGGGCTCTAAAGCTTTCACGTTGCAACGCTATTCAAGCAGTTACAATGCTATGCACGGCTATGCAATTTACATCATGCCGCCCATGCCACCCATGCCGCCCATATCAGGCATTGCCGGGCCGTCTTTTTTCGGCAGTTCAGTGACCATCGCTTCAGTGGTGATCATCAGCGAACCGATAGAAGCAGCGAATTGCAGCGCTGAACGAGTCACTTTGGTTGGATCCAAGATACCCATTTCCAGCATGTCGCCATAAACGCCAGTCGCTGCGTTGTAACCGTAGTTACCGCTGCCACCTTTGACGTTATTGACAACCACTGACGACTCATCACCGGCGTTATCAACGA
>JBBKWN010000085.1:0-23473 GCA_037968955.1 Rheinheimera sp.
ATGTTATCTATTGTCAAGCGATTTCAAAGTGGAATGAGGTTGAACCTTTTCGTTGCAGCAGCTATCTATTAATTACAGTGTTCAGGCGCATTGCTTGAGACACTGTTGGTTAAATAATACAGTTGAGGAAGACTGCCGTATGAAAAGACAAAAACGTGATCGTCTAGAACGTGCTCATGCTCAAGGTTACCGCGCAGGTGTTACAGGCCGCTCTAAAGAAATTTGTCCGTACCAGAATTTAGATGCGCGTTCGCAGTGGTTAGGGGGATATCGCGAGGCGATGGAAGACCGCGGAGGCGGTTTGTTTAGTAAAGGTCAATAGCGAGTATATCGGCGTTCTATAGACGCCCATCAACAGAAACCCCACCTTCGGTGGGGTTTGTCGTTTTAGTCTCGGCTTTCGTTGCCAGTGACATTGAGGCAATGTCAGCAGCTTGCGATTAGAAGTTTGAGGTGTCCTGAAACAAGCCAACTTTTAATTCTTCAGCAGCGTAAATGTCGCGCCCGTCAACACTGACCACGCCATCACCAATACCCATATAGAGTTTACGTTTAATGACGCGTTTCATATCGATGGTGTAGGTGACTTTTTTTGCTGTTGGCAGAATTTGGCCGGTAAATTTAACTTCGCCAACACCCAATGCACGACCTTTGCCCGGACCGCCAGTCCAGCCCAAGAAAAACCCGACTAATTGCCACATGGCATCTAGGCCTAAGCAGCCAGGCATCACTGGATCACCTTCGAAATGGCAGGCGAAAAACCAAAGTTCCGGGTTGATGTCGAATTCTGCGATAATCTGGCCTTTGCCGTATTTACCGCCTTCTTCTGAAATATGGATAACGCGATCAATCATCAGCATGTTTGCGACCGGTAACTGACTGTTACCTGGCCCAAACAATTTGCCTTGACCACATGCGATTAATTCTTCTTTTGTAAAGCTATTCTGAGTCATGTATGTTTGATCCGAAAAAAATTGCTGTTCACTTTAGCGAACAGCTGTACGCTAAACAAGTCCGATTAGTAATAAACGTCGTCATTGCAGTAGATATTTTGCTGCAATTTTTTGAGCTTAACCTAATGATGAGCACAATTGCATGACAGAACAAGGCAAAAAAAGCCTCAGCAACGCTGAAAAACAACAACGGTATCGCGATCGGCAAAAACAATCAGGTCGCAAAGAGCTGCGCGGTTATCTGACACCAGAGGCTTTGGCCTGTTATGAAGAGATCCAAACTAAAACGCAGTGGGGGGACAGTTTATTGCTGAGCAATGCCATTCGGCTGATGTATGCAGCGCACAAATTGGGGCAGATTGGCTTACTGAATGGCTGGCTGAATGACCATAAGCGCTGATTTTATGCAACAGATGTGGTGAGTGACTTAATTTACAACGCTAGTTACCGTATAATGCCGCTATCTTTGTATCAGCTGAGTCCACTATGATTTTATTTGTCCGCGATTTAACCGTCATCGATTTTTCTTATTTATGTCAGCAACGAGGGTTGCTCGGTGAAAGTTATATCGTTGATGTGGAACTCCAAGGCGATTTAGATGCAACATCAATGGTTTTTGACTTTGGCAGTGTTAAAAAAGTCATAAAAAAAGCCATTGATCTGCTAGTTGATCACAAGTTGGCTTATCCCGCACAAGCATCCTGTTTAACACACTCTCAGCAGTCCGAAATTGACATCCTGCAGTGGCAAAGCGAACGTGGCCTGATCCAAGTTGCCTCGCCGTTAGAAGCGCATGTTGCTATCGATACTGCGGTTATTAATGAACAGAGTGTGGCGGCGTTTTTAGTTGAGCAGATTAAGCCTTTGCTGCCAGCTAATGTTCGCCAGCTATCTTTTACACTTCGCCCTGAAAAGAGTGCCAGCTTTTATTATCACTACACGCATGGCTTAAAAAAGCACGACGGTAATTGTCAGCGCATTGCTCACGGACATCGCTCGACCATCGAAATTTATCACAACGGTATGTTGTCACCGCGGCTGAATAAATACTGGACCGAGCGTTGGCAGGACATTTATTTGGCGACCGCGGAAGATCAGGTTGCTGCAACAAGCTGCCGTTATCTAAGAGCAAACGAAGGTGATTGGTGTTTCCAGTATCAGGCGCCACAGGGACAGTTTGAGATCACGCTGCCGGCGAGCCATTGTGAGATAGTGCCTTGTGATACAACAGTTGAGTGCTTGGCTGATCATATCGCTTCGCAGTTACAACTGCTGGAAGCGGGTCGTTACAAAGTGGTCGCTTATGAAGGTGTTGGCAAAGGTGCCATTGCGCATAGTTCATAAGGTATCGATTATTATTAGCCACTGCAAAAGTGATGGTTGTGTTTGTATCGGTAATTGCAGTGTGTTGGTTAAAAAAAGCCCCAAATCAGCGGGGCTTTGTTATTTCTGATACTCGCTTCTGCCTGAACTTCACATTCTGACGGAGCACCTGTTTACTCCAGATGCAAAGAGCTGCGCCAAGGTAATTGTCGTGTGGTGTCGTCGTTGGGGTGCAGATAGGCGATTAATTCTGGCGCAGTTTGTAAATACCAGCTTGTGAAGAGGAGCCGCTGCTGACGAAAATAGTGCAGCTGCAGAGTTTCACCCAGCGCTAAGCGTTGAGCAAGCTGTTGGAAATTCTGTTCGGTTGCTTTTAAACCACCGACGGCAACCACTAAATCGCCAACCATTAAGCCAGCCTGATACGCGGCACACCCTATTGGCACGGCACTTATCAGTAATCCCTCGCTGTTTGCTTGATACAAAGCGCCAAAATCTCTAACTAGCTGCGATGTTGGTGCTGGACCCGATAAATCTTTATTCGACTCTGCAGCACGCCAGGTGAGTGTCACACCGAGTAAAGCAAGAGATTCTGCAAGGGGCAGCGCCACAGGCTGATGGACCCATGATTTACAGCGTTGAACCAGCTCTGCATTGTCACTATAGGCTTGTAATAACTCAAAAAAACTTTCGTCACTACTTCCCAATCCTTGTACGCCAAATTGCTGCCAACATTTAACCATCAGACCGTCCAACGATAAACCAGCGGCTCGCAGCTGTGCATCGAGGCAAAGCGCCACTAAACTGCCTTTGCCGTAATAACTGACGACAGAGTTAATGGCATTTTCATCTTGCTGATAAAATTTCGTCCAGGCGGTGTGGCTACTTTGGACCAAGCTTTGTTGCAAATTGCTCGGAGCCCGATTGACCCGGCTGATCGTTTTGCTAATGGTATCGAGGTATTGCTGCAGGTCGATGAGACCAGCGCGCAGTAAAGCTAAGTCGTCGTAATAGGATGTAAAACCTTCATATAACCAGAGCTGGCTGGTGTATTGTTCGTTCTGAAGCTGATAATTCAGGAAAGTTGCTGGTTTTGCTCGTTTGATCCACCAAGTATGAAAATATTCGTGGCTGCAAAGTGCTAAATAGTTTTGATATTCGTCAGTCAATTGTTGCGGTTGTTGTGGGTTGGGTAAATCGTAGCGATTGCACAACAACAACGTCGAGTTGTGATGCTCTAAGCCACCATAGCCCTGATCGACCACCCAATTTAAAAACCAATATTCGGTTAAATCTATCGGTAAGCCGGCAAACACCGCCGCTTGTTGCTGACAAATAAGCCCTAAGTCGCGTCCAATTCGCGCGAAATCGGCCAGCACAGCACCGACAAACACCAGATGATGGGCAATTCCCTCCACCACAAACGTATGGTGCTGCAACTCACCTAACAACAACGGGCAATCAATGAGTTGTTGATAGTCGTCAGCGAAATACTCGCCAAAACTAAGCAAACCGGTGTTTTGCGCTCGCTGCAAACCTGTGGCCACTTGCCATTGAGGTTTATCGACCAGCGGCAACATCGTAAGTTTTTGCGGTAGGTGCTCCATCCCGAGCACCGTCAGGCAGCATGCTGCCGGATTTAACACCGCGACTTGATCGTTGACATAACAAGCTCGGACAGATAAATCAAAAGCATAAACCTGATAACAAACCCGGATTGGCAAACCTCGGTTTTGTAGTTGCCAGCTATGTTTATCGACTGCCGTGATGTTCAGTTCGCCTTGCGCATCGCTGGCTGTCAATGGCGTCAGATGGCGGGCAAAATTGCGGATCAGATAGCTGCCAGGGATCCACGCCGGCAGTTGCAATGTGATAGTCTGACAAGGAGTTGGCGCCGCCGAGTCGGTGGCTGGGATAGTGAATGGCTGGTGGAATTCCAGCTGAACCCCCACGAGATGGGCTGTTAAATCCTCAATCCAAAGCTGGAAAGCAACTTGTTGCATCACATATACTCGGCTTTTTGTAAAAACGTCAGTATAAACATAAAGATTTTGAAGAAAAGGACCTTACCATGGCTGAAGAAACTATTTTTTCCAAAATTATCCGTCAAGAAATTCCGACTGAGTTGCTGTATCAAGATGAACTGGTGACCGCATTTCGTGATATTCATCCGCGAACCCCAACACATATCTTGATTGTACCCAACGTATTAATCCCGACGGTGAATGATGTTGAACCGCAGCACGAAGCGGCGTTAGGACGGATGTTTACGGTGGCGCGCAAATTAGCCGCCAAAGAGGGCATCGATGACAATGGCTACCGGTTGATTGTCAACTGTAATCGTCATGGCGGCCAAGAGGTGTATCACATTCATATGCATTTGGTTGGCGGCCAGCCGCTTGGTGCCATGCTTACGCGTTAATGCTTGTTTTTAAAAGTAAATATCGTGTTTGTTATAGCCAAAGCTGTCACACAAAGTCAGGCAGTGGCGTTGGATTTTGTGCGCGAAGCCCATTACACTAAGCGCCTTTTGCAGCCAGGAGCCCCCCATGACCAATGAAGCAAATGAAGCCTTAGTCGCTATCCGCACCGAATACGCTGTCACCCGCGTCACCAAAACGGTGTTTCCGGGACGGACGAACCACCACAACACCTTGTTTGGCGGTGAAGCCCTGGCTTGGATGGATGAAGCGGCATTTATTGCGGCAACGCGTTTTTGTCGCAAACCACTGGTTACGGTGTCGTCCGATCGGGTTGATTTTAAAGAATCCATTCCAGCGGGCAGCATTATCGAGTTGGTTGCGCGGATTGATCATGTTGGTCGCACCAGCATTCGGGTGAAGGTCGATATTTTTGTTGAAAACATGTATAGCGATGATCAGCACAAAGCCATTTCCGGCACCTTCACTTTTGTGGCGTTGGGACCCGATCGCAAACCAACACCGGTCCTGGGAACTTTAGCTGAGTGATCGCCAGTAGCAATGGATACCAGTGTCGCTTTATTTCAATTGATGCTGGTGCTGTTGTAGTTTGACAGCGGTGGCGTTAGAGTGCTCAAACCATCTAAAGCCGATAGAGCTTCCGACATGAAAACAATTGAACAATGGTTCAGCGAGTATGCTGTGAGTCACCAAAACACCACCAATAAAAAAATTCACTTTTTAGCCGTGCCGTTAATTTACTTAACGGTGTTTGGACTATTGTGGCAAGTTCCGATGCCGTTGAGCGGTTTTGCCGAACAACAAATTAACTGGCCGCTACTGTTATGTTTACCGGTATTAGGTTTTTATTTCAGCTTGTCATTTGCCATTGGTGTTGGCATGACCATTTACAGTGCATTTGTGGTGCTATTTTTTCGTTGGTTTGAATCTGCCGTCAGTATTGATGTCTGGCTAGCTTCGCTGGTTCTGTTTGCGCTGATGTGGCTGTTGCAGTTCGTCGGTCATCACATTGAAGGCAAAAAACCATCGTTTTTTAAAGATGTACAATTCCTGTTGATTGGCCCAGCCTGGATTTTAGGCTTTATCTATCGACGTTTAGGGATCCGGTATTAGTACAAGCTGCTGTTTTATCACGGCGCAGCTTATAGCTTGTGTTGCGACTAATGGGGAGGCGGTTGAGTTGAACGCTGCTGGGTACATGATGTTCTTTGGTATACTCGCTGCGTATTTAGCTGCCGATTAGAATGAGAAGTTTCCTTGCAAAGATTTTTTGAAGATCGCAACCGTCAATTCTGGATCCTACACACTTTAGGCTGGATGGGCTTTGCGGTGGTCGGCTATCTGGGTTCGTTATTCCAGGAGATGCGAGAAGCCTATTTATTTGTGGTTGTGCTGGACGCTTATGCGGGCTGGTTATTGTCAATTCCTTTACGTTATTTGTATCAACGGATCTGGAGTTGGAGCCCTTGGAAAATGATTTTATCAATCATGCTGCTGGCTTTTATCGTCGCTTGCGTTTGGACTGTGATTAAGAATTTTAACTATTGGGAAATTTATCGGCATGGTTACCGTCCTGATGAATGGATCCAATACTTCAAACAAACCTCTGTTGGTTTCTACGTCATCCTGAGCTGGAGTGGCTTGTATTTTGGTATTCGTTATTACCAAACGTTGCAGCAAGAGAAACAAAAATCTTTAACCGCGTCGAATAAAGCGCATGAAGCGCAGTTAAGAATGTTGCGTTATCAGCTAAACCCACATTTTCTATTTAACACTTTAAATGCTATTTCGACGCTGGTGCTAATCAACGAAGCCGATACCGCGAACAAAATGCTGAGCCGACTCAGCGATTTCTTACGTTATTCGTTATACAAAGATCCAATAAAAAAAGTACCGCTGCAACAGGAAATTTATGCCGCGAATTTATATTTGGAAATTGAAAAAGTCAGATTTACCGAACGGCTAAGTATTGAAATTGACGTTGCGGCAAATACCGACTTGGCATTGGTGCCGAGTCTCATTTTGCAACCGTTGGTGGAGAATGCGATTAAATATGCGGTGGCGACCCAGACTGCCGGCGGTACTATTAGTATTCGAGCCAGAAAGTTTGGCCACGACTTGTTAATCGAAGTGGCCGACAATGGCCCAGGTATGCCGATTGACGATGGTTTACCCAAAGACAGTGGCGGGGTTGGCTTGGTCAATACCCGTGAGCGTTTAGCAGCACTATATGACAAAGACTTTTCGTTGGTTCTGACGCACAATCAGCCACAAGGCGTAAAAGTAAATATCCGGATCCCGTTTGAGGTGGAACTGAACGATGAAGAACTTGCTTAAAGTTGTAGTAGTGGATGATGAGCCGCTGGCGCGAAAAGGCATGCTGATGCGACTTGCCTCGTTTCCTGAATTGCAGGTTGTTAGTGAATGTAGCAATGGGGCAGAAGCCATCAGCGCCATTAGCCAACTGTCGCCTGATGTGGTGTTTCTCGACGTAGAAATGCCGGTGATGGACGGTTTTGCCGTACTTAAAACGTTGCAGCAGCAACAAATTAAAATGCCTTACATCATTTTTGTGACGGCTTTTGATCAATATGCGCTGAATGCTTTTGATGTGAGCGCCGTCGATTATGTATTAAAACCGGTAGAAACCGAAAGGTTGCGCGCGGCCGTTGATAAATTATTAAAAGCATTTGAAGCAGCGGATGATCACCGCCATAAAGGGCAACTCGCTGAAGCGGTCGCAAAACTAACTGGCGAAGCGGCAGGGAATATTTTGCAGCGGCTGGAGCAAGAAGAGCCGGTGATGAATGACCGATTTCCAGATGCTATCAGCATTAAAGATAGTGGCGAAATTACCCGAGTTCCGGTTGGTAGTATTGACTGGGTTGACGCGGCCGGTGATTACATGTGTATTCATACTAATGATGGCCAAACACATATTCTTCGTCGCACCATGAAAGAGCTAGAGCAAGAACTAGATCCACGCCTATTTGTGCGAGTGCATCGCTCTGCCATCGTCAATGTGCACACTATCGCTAAACTACAGATGTTGCCAAATGGAGAACATCAGTTGATGTTGACCAATGGGCAGGCGGTCAAAGTGAGTCGCAGCTACAAAGACCGGGTCAAAACAGTATTTAGCTCATAAATAATCGCGCTAGTGTACGCTATTTAGCCAAGTAAATAGGAGCTCAGGACTGTCAGTGCTGAGCTCTATATTTCATTGTGATGGTAAAATCTGGTGCAATTTACCGATGCGGCCAATGGATGTTATCTGGCGTGATTGGTGCTAAGGACAGATAAACTCGGATCACTGTCCTGCAGCATTCGTTGTTGCCAGTCGAGTAAATATTGGTCGGTTTGTTTTTTCTTATTCCCGGTTAAACTCAGTGGAAATAACTGGGCTTGTCCACCTTGTTCACCAGCCATCATTAAATGTGCATTGCCCTGCAATAATTGTTCTACCGCAAAAGCACCAAGCTTGGTTGCCAAAATGCGGTCTGAGCCAACGGGGCTGCCGCCACGTTGCATATGCCCAAGTACACAAGCACGACATTCTATACCCGAAGCGGCAGTAAGCTCTGCAGCAAGGGCGGTAGCGCCAGCCGAGTACATGGTTTCGGCGATGACAATAATGTAGCTGCCATTGCCAAACTCACGTTGCATTTGGCGAATATCATTTTGCAGATCAACAATATCGACGTCGCCATATTCTGGGCAAATAATCTGTTCAGCGCCGCTGGCGATACCGGCCGCCAACGCTAAATAGCCGGTATGTCGGCCCATCACTTCTACTAAAAATATCCGTTCAAAAGCATCGGCCGTATCACGAATTTTATCAATGGCATCCAAAGCGGTATCAAGTGCGGTCGCAAAACCGATAGTAAAATCGGTACCATCAACATCATTATCGATAGTGCCTGGGATCCCAACAATTTGTCCTTGATAAAATGGCGCAATTGCCTGACAACCACGAAAGCTGCCGTCACCACCAATGACAATCAGCGCATCAACCGCTAGCGTATTGAGGATTGTGGCAGCCTTTTCTGGCCCGTCGGCTTGTTCCAAGAGCTGGCAACGGGCACTTTTTAGAATAGTGCCGCCATTTTGAATGATATGTAACACTTCAGTGCGTTGTAGTTGCTGGAAATCCGAATTAAAAATGCCATTAAACCCGTGTTTAAAACCAAGAACTCGAATGCCTTGAGCGGCGGCAGTCAGCACAACAGCACGGATCGCCGCATTCATGCCTGGGGCATCGCCGCCTGAGGTTAACAAGCCAATGGTGAGGATAGGGTGACGCATCGATAGGTCCTTATATCTGATCTGAATAGCTGTGGTGATATTAATAACATGGATAGGTTGACGGTGAAATAATCATCCCAAGATGGCTAATGCCGTCGTCGTTGGAAGTACGTAGTATCTAAAATTGCCCGATGAATGTTATTGATGTAACGCAAAGAATGTAGGAGCGTATGGTCAAAAATAGTGGTTGGCCGATTTGACTGACAAAACAGTTAAACAAACTATTTCAATCGATCTGGTTTGTTTCGTTATATCAAGCGTTAAGCACTATCTGCGAACCACCAGCGATGGCCCCAAATATGATCAGCCTCGCCAATGGAGAGCATGGTCGGCGTCAATAGCATTCTGACATTCCGCCGATACCTGATTCGTTTTGCTAGCACTGATCGATCGAGCGAGTACGCCGAAGAAGCGGGGGATTTGATATCGTCATTAAAAAAGTTCAGGCAGGCTTGGCAATATAAGCGTCAATGGAGAAGCCCGTCACTGTTTGGATTATTGATTTTTTTGATGTTTAACATTGCCGCCTACCGATAGCTCAGTTTGGCGGCAATGACATTACGTAGCTGGAACCTGTGTTGCGTCGATGTGGCTTGACGCAGCGATCACTTGGCGCTGCGCGGTTTACCTTTTCGTGGGGCGTTGTTGGTACTTTGCAGGTCGATCAGGGTTTCACTGGCTTTATTTGACCGTCCTGACAATACCTTACGCGAGATACTTTTTAACAGTGATTCACGATTGCTAACTTCAAAGCCCGGCGTGATGATGCGTTTAATTTTGCTACCAATCAGCTTTTGAATGCGCTCTAAAGTTTGCTCTTCTTCACGACTAACAAATGAAATAGCATGACCTTCGGCGCCAGCACGACCGGTACGACCGATGCGGTGAACATAATCCTCTGGCAGGTAAGGCAGGTTAAAATTCACTACATAATCAAGGCCTTGGATGTCGAGGCCACGAGCCGCAACTTCGGTCGCAATTAATACTTGTAATTTAGCGGTTTTAAAATCGGCAATAGCGCGACGTCGGGCACCTTGGCTTTTATCGCCGTGACACACTGCCGCGTCAATTTTACGTTGTTGCAGGCCAGCTAATAGTCGGTCAGCTTGCTCTTTGGTACTGGTAAATACCAACACCTGAAACCAGTTTTTTTCTGCCAATAGTTGTTCGAACAATTCAATTTTGCGACTTTCTTCGACTGCATACACGACATGGTTGACCGTATCTGCCGTGCTATTGACTTTAGTCACTCGAATTTGCTGATGATTTTTCAGAATTTTATGTGACAGTTCGTTCACGGCGGGTGATGTAGTGGCGGAAAATAATAAGGTTTGGCGTGTGGTTGCAGTCATCTGCAACAACTTCATCACATCGGTGATAAAGCCCATATCTAACATGCGATCTGCTTCGTCCAGCACAACAAATTCGACATCACTTAAGATGACATTTCCAAGCACCATGTGTTCTAACAATCGGCCTGGAGTGCTGATCACAATATCGACACCCGCGTTTAATTTATTGGCCTGACCGCCGGTTTTAACGCCACCGTAGAGCGCTGTGACGCTGATCGGGGTAAATTGCGCATAAGCGCCAACAGCGTTGGCTAATTGTTCTGCTAATTCGCGGGTGGGCGTAAGAATTAAGGCGCGCGGGCGGCGTTCGACCGTTGTTTTTGGTTTATCCAGCATCCGTTGCAAAATTGGAATGGCAAAAGCGGCGGTTTTACCGGTGCCCGTTTGCGCTGTTACTTGTAAATCTTTACCCCGACGGGCGGGCGTAATCGCCTGAACCTGGACCGGAGTCATTGTGCTGTAGCCACATTCGACAACAGCACGTTGTAAATCTGGAGCTAAATCTAAAGATGAAAATTGCATAAGAGTTCCTCTGTAGAATTGCTACAGTCAAAAATGAGCGCGGAATATACAGTATTTTAGCGGCAGAAGAGAGAATTGTTTGTCATTGAGTCAAATTTACGCAGTTCTGAGCTTGTTTTGGCATCCTAAGGGGATGTCCACTTTGAGTTTGACGCTTGTCGATGTTGATAAGCATCTTAAAACTTAACCTTTGTCGGCTTCACCGTTTGCACGCGGTTGATGCTTGCAAGCTCGAGCGAGAATTTCGATATAAAAAGCTGGCAGTTGCTGTGCCATTGCAGCATCAATATGTTGATTGATTTCAGAAGTGAAAATCTTGATAGCAAGCTCTTCTGCCGGACCAAAACGGCAATCGAAAGTCCAGTAATCCAAGCCTGCAGGCAGAGGCTTACGGCGCTCGCGGCTAAGATACTTTTTAATATCATGCTTAATTGAGTCCAGCAAACGAGCCGAATTGAGCTTAGGGTGAGTTAATACAAAAGTTTTTTTCATCAAAATTCCTACAAATATACATGTAACAGCAA
This sequence comes from Rheinheimera sp., assembly GCA_037968955.1. Taxonomy (GTDB): domain Bacteria; phylum Pseudomonadota; class Gammaproteobacteria; order Enterobacterales; family Alteromonadaceae; genus Pararheinheimera. Next base: position 11,421 of record JBBKWN010000085.1, read on the forward strand.
AAGCCCCAAGAGCTTTTAAAAGTGCATTCTACATGGATGAATCGAAGATGACTGCCAATATCTACTATTTTCTGTCAAAAACTGACAACAAAACTGACGAGCGGTGGAACACTGATAGATAAACTTTGCCAGAAACGCGGGCGAGCCCCCTTATCAGCAGCCGCGGTAAATATTCCGTTGCAAGCTAACTAATTGTTTTACATTAGCCATTTGTGATGTTACTGCCAGCAATACGACCAGCGGTGGTTAAAGTCACACGAAACCTAGCGACAACTAGCACAAAAAACGCCAAAATAGCGCGAATTTGAGCCTTCAGCATCGAACACGACCTTACTGTTGGTTAGAGTTGCTAAATATTATTTTATAACGCTCATGTTCTTGGCAGGCCGCATCTCGGTTCAGGCCGTTAGCGACGTGTGACAAACAACCGTAGACGCAAACACCAGCGCGCCTTAACTTTAGATCAACGGAATTTCATATGCACCAAGCGTCTGGCAAAAGTCTGACTGGTTTTTTTCTGGCATTAACCACCGCCGTCTTGTGGGGGATGTTACCTATAGCGTTAAAAGTGGTGCTGACTGAATTGACGACCTACACCATTACTTGGGTACGTTTTTTGGCGGCAGCAATCTTTGTCACTTTAGTTTTAGTTAATCAAAAATCGTTACCAAAATTTGGAAAAGTCATCGGTAAAACCCGTTGGTTATTACTGATCGCTGTCGCCGGTTTGTTGTCGAATTACATTCTTTATTTGCAAGGGTTAAACTTACTCAACGCGGAAACCGCGCAAGTTGTCATTCAGTTGGCGCCATTTTTAATGATGTTAGGCGGCATTTTTATTTTTCGCGAACATATGTTGTTATGGCAAAAAATTGGCGCCGCGATGCTGGTGATTGGTTTATTGTTGTTTTTTAATGACCGAATGTTCCTGCTGTTGACAAAAATTAGCCAAGACACGGTAGGTGTGTTGTTGGTAATTATTGCTTCGATTACCTGGGCGACCTATGCCTTGGCGCAAAAACAATTGCTGATGCATTTTAGTTCGCAGCAAATTATGTGGTTTATTTACGTCGCTGGCGCCATCTGTTTCATGCCTTTTATCGAACTATCGCCGATGGCGCAATTGACCCTATTGCAATGGGGGTTGCTGCTGTTTTGTTGCTTAAATACCATCGTGGCGTACGGTGCTTTTGCCGAAGCGTTGCAACACTGGGAAGCCTCCAAAGTGAGTGCTGTGCTGGCAATCACGCCGTTACTAACCATTCTATTTGCTAATCTCGTCTCGTGGTTATGGCCAGCGGCACCGATACCACAAACCTTAAATGGCTGGTCAGTGTTTGGTGCTGTGTTGGTTGTCGTCGGTTCGGCTGTCACAGCGTTAGCGCCAATGTTTAAACAATGGCGTCTGGCCAAGCGAAGTCTGGCTTGACGCTTACTTGGACAGTTAGGTGCATGTACGACGCCGTTTGATCAGCGCTATTTGATTTGTAGCATGTTTGTCTGAGTGTGTCAGCGCCATAAAAAAAGCCATCATTGATGGCTTTTTTACTATTTACTGCTCGTCGCAACGAACCTATAGTCACTGGCACAATGAAGGCATCAATGATGCTATGCCAGTGTATGCTAGTAAAATCTAGTGACTATTTTACCGTGACAATTTTACATGTATTGGAAGCGCCAATGGTTTCCATCACATCGCCATGGGTCAGGATCACCAAATCGCCACTTTGTAAACCGGCGGCTTTTTTGACTACCGCAATGGCTTCATCAGCGAGATGATCATTGCTGACTACATGACTGTCAAAAAATACCGGATAAACACCGCGATATAACGCCATTTTATTGAGTGTTTTGACATGGCGTGACAGCGCATAAATGGCGTGCGAAGAAGTGATCCGCGACATCAGTTTTGCAGTGTAACCCGACTCAGTTAACGCAATAATGGCTTTGATACCAACCAGATGATTGGCAGCGTACATCGCCGACAAAGCTATAGTTTCACTGATCTCAGTAAAGGTCATGTCCATCCGGTGTTTAGAAGACATCACTTTTGGATGTTTTTCCGCACCGTCACACACCCGAACCATCGCTTTAACGGTTTCAGTCGGGTATTTTCCGGCTGCAGTTTCTGCAGACAACATCACTGCATCGGTACCATCAAGGACCGCGTTGGCAACGTCCATCACTTCTGCTCGTGTTGGCATCGGACTTTCAATCATTGATTCCATCATCTGTGTTGCGGTGATCACAACACGATTTAGTTGACGGGAGCGGGCGATAATACGTTTTTGTTGACCAACCAATTCAGCGTCACCAATTTCGACGCCTAAATCACCGCGCGCCACCATCACTGCATCAGATGCGCGGATGATATCGTCAAGTGTTTCATCATCGGCCACCGCTTCTGCACGTTCAACCTTTGATACGATTAATGCTTCAGAACCCGCTTCGCGAGCCAGATTGCGGGCCAAGCGTAAATCATCGCCGGTACGTGGGAATGACACCGCTAGATAATCAACATCAATTTTGGCGGCAAGCGCAATATCCGCTTTATCTTTGTCGGTGAGGGCTGGCGCCGACAAGCCACCGCCTAAACGGTTGATACCCTTGTTATTTGACAATTTGCCAGCGACTGACACTTTGGTCAGGATGCGCGTGCCTTCAACTTTTTCTACCACCAACTGAATTCTTCCGTCGTCCAATAACAAGACATCGGCCGCTTTGACGTCACCTGGCAGCTCTTTGTAATCAATACCGACTTGAGTTTCATCGCCTAACCCCTTTGCTAAGGCGGCGTCGAGGACAAAATCCTGACCTTCGATTAATTCAACACTGTTATTGGCAAAAGTAGAAACACGAATTTTAGGCCCTTGTAAATCACCTAGAATAGCGACGTGAGCGTTAGTCGCCGCAGCGGCGGCTCTCACCATTTCGGCACGCTGTATGTGATCTTCAGCACTACCATGAGAGAAGTTAAAGCGAAATACCGTGGCACCGGCCAAAATTAATTTTTCGATAGCGGCTTGAGTGTTGGTTGCCGGGCCTAAGGTGGCCACTATTTTCGTTCTTCTTGGCATGTGCTGCTCCAGCTGATTGATTTGAAACAAACATCAGAGCAATTTTTGCTTTGATGAAGAGAATTGCAGTGTAATGTAATTTAATTACAGAATATAGCGACAATTTGACGAAAAATGACAACCGCGAGCAGTTCAGACCACTTCAAACCGACTAAAAGTCTTTTTTCTCAAACCGTGAACCACGTAAGCTGTCTTTTACTTTTTTCAGGTTTTCGCGAAACTTTGTCCCACGACGTAAGGTAAAACCGGTCGCTAGAATGTCAATTAACACCAGTTGTGCGACACGAGATGCCATTGGCATATACATGTCGGTATCTTCTGGTACATCGAGTGATAGTACAAGGGTGCATTCTTTTGCCAACGGGCTATCATAAGCCGTCACACCTATCACTGTGGCATCGTTTTCGCGGGCGATAGCGGCAATATCGCAGAGATTTTTTGTTCGACCGGTATGACTAATACAAACAACAACGTCACCTTCGGTACTATTTATAGCGCTCATGCGCTGCATCACAATGTCATCAAAACACACGACGGGCACATTAAAGCGGAAAAATTTATTTTGCGCGTCATGTGCCACGGAAGCCGAAGCACCCAGACCAAAAAACGAAATTTTCTTTGCTTGGGTCAACACGTCAACCGCACGATTAATGGTATTAATATCAACGTTTTGACGCGCTGCATCTAACGCCGCCATTGTCGATTCGAAGATTTTTGCGGTATAGGCTTCCGGACCGTCGTCTTCCTCCACGTGGCGATTTACATAAGGCGTGCCATTGGCCAGACTTTGCGCTAAATGCAATTTAAAATCAGGGAAACCTTTGGTGTCTAAGCGGCGGCAAAACCGGTTTACCGTCGGCTCTGATACATCAGCCATTTTTGCCAACGTGGCAATACTGCTATGAATTGTTATTTGTGGATTAGCGAGAATGACGTCAGCAACTTTACGCTCTGACTTACTGAAGCTATTGACACTATTCACTATTTTTTCCAGTACATTCATCCGATAATTCCTGCTTTTTCTGGCTCGCAGACAATAAATGCCGCCGCGCGCGCTATTGTGATCTGGTGATGTTGTTCTTTGGCTGAAGGCCAGTGCTGTATTTGGTAATTTATTTTGTTACCCGACCGGTACAGCAACAACAAAAGTGATAAAGTTACGACGAAAATCATGATACATGTTACAGACTGCCTTAAGATATAGGCAAGGTCAAAACTTTAAGTAAGTTGTAATTTAATTACAACTTATCCGGTTTACAACCGCCAAACACTCGGCTAGTATGCGGCTAAGTGTTGTAAAATTACATCTAATTAAGGGTCAGCCTCATGACAGCAACAGCACGTACTAATAAAGCCTGTGATCTCATTTTATTCGGCACCAAAGGTGATTTAGCGCGCCGCAAGCTTCTTCCTGCTTTATATCAATTAGAAAAAGCCGGTTTACTTCATATTGATACCCGTATTACTGGGGTTGCCCGTGATGACCTGACCCAGGAACAATATCTCGAAGTTGTTGAAACTAACTTACAAAAATTCGTGAAAATCCCATTAGAAGCGGAAGTTTTGACGCGGCTAAAGGCAAAACTGCAATATGTCCAAATTGATTTAACACAAGATCAAGATTATCTGAAGCTGGTCAAAGTCACCGACATTAAACACCGGATCCCAGTGAGTTATTTTGCCACGGCACCTTCTTTATTTGGCAATATCTGCCAAGGCCTCGATTTAGCTGGTTTGTCAGTCGCTCCGTCCCGTGTTGTGCTGGAAAAACCGATTGGTCATTGTCTCGAATCGTCGAAAGTCATTAACGACGAAGTGGCGAAGTACTTTAAAGAATCGCAGATTTATCGGATTGATCATTATCTGGGAAAGGAAACGGTGCTGAACTTATTAGCGCTTCGTTTTGCCAATGCGATTTTTGCCTCAAATTGGGACCACAATGCCATTGACCACGTGCAGATTTCGGTAGCAGAAGAAGTTGGGGTCGAAGGTCGCTGGGGCTACTACGATGATGCTGGTCAAATGCGTGATATGGTACAAAATCACCTGCTACAAGTATTGTCGTTGATTGCAATGGAACCGCCAGCGAGTCTAGATGCCGACAGTATTCGCGATGAAAAACTCAAAGTACTAAAAGCACTGCGCCCAATTAATCTGCAAAACGTGCAGGAAAAAACCGTTCGTGGCCAATATAGTGCAGGTTTTGTCAGTGGTTCATCGGTGCCTGGTTACTTGGAAGAAGAAGACGCGCGGCCGAACAGCAAAACGGAAACCTTTGTCGCGATCAAAGTCGACATCGACAACTGGCGTTGGGCTGGGGTGCCGTTTTACCTGCGAACCGGTAAGCGGATGCCAAATAAAGTGTCTGAAGTGGTGATTTGTTTTAAGCCACAACCGCATAATATTTTCCATGAAACCTATAAACAGTTGCCCGCCAACAAGCTGATCATCCGGTTACAACCTGATGAAGGTGTTGAAATTCAGATTATGAATAAAATTCCGGGCCTGGGTGAAAATATGCAATTGCAACAAAGCAAACTCGATTTAAGTTTTGATGAAACCTTTAAATCGCAGCGGATTGCTGATGCCTATGAGCGCTTGTTGTTAGAAGCCATGCTGGGGAATCAGTATTTGTTTGTTCGTCGCGACGAAGTTGAACAAGCTTGGACATGGGTTGACGGTATTCTCGGTGCTTGGAAGGCCAATAACGAAGCGCCAAAATCTTATCAGGCAGGTACATGGGGGCCGGTGGCCGCTATCTCATTGTTAGCTCGTGATGATCGGAACTGGGACGAATAACCATGCAATTATGCCAATTTGCCGAAAGTGCTGCTTTAAATACAAACTTTGCTGATCGACTAGTACACATTCTCAAGGACGCGATTGCCAAGCGTGGGGCTGCTTATTTGGTGGTGTCCGGCGGCCGGACGCCGCAGGCTTTATTTTCCCAGTTAAGTCAAACAACACTCGATTGGTCTAAAGTCACTATTACGCTGGCTGACGATCGCTTTTTACCTGACAGCGAAGTTGATAGTAACGAGCGACTGGTGAAGGCTACCTTGTTACAAGGTAAGGCGGCGGCAGCGACTTTTATTAGCTTGTATGCCGCTACGGCGACGGCCGAGCTTGCGGTTCCTGTATTACTGCAGCGGGTACAACACCTGCCGACGTTCGATGCTGTTATTTTGGGGATGGGCGAGGATGGTCATACCGCTTCTTTGTTCCCCTGTAGTGCCCAAATACAAGCCGGCCTCGCGGATGATGCGCCTGACTTATTGGCGGTCAACCCAAGCTCCGCGCCTTATCAACGTATTTCATTGAGTAAATCACGTTTACTCAACAGCCGAGCCTTGTTTTTACATTTGGTTGGCGAGTCTAAACTGACCGTGTTAGAACAGGCGCAAAGCGCTAGAGACGAATTGGCGATGCCGATCCGTGCATTTATACACCACACCGCTCCTGAGTTGACGGTGATGTTCGCAGCCAAATAGAGGTCATCATGCATCCGGTAATCCAACAAGTTACAGACAGGATCATGGCGCGCAGTGAAAAAAGTCGCGCTATTTATCTTCAGAGAATCGAACAAGCTCGTATTCGTGGCCCACATCGGGGCGCATTAGCCTGCGGTAACCTCGCACACGGCTTTGCTGCTTGTAATACGCAGGAGAAATCGGACTTACGCAGTCTGACCAAAGCCAATATTGGCATTATCTCCAGCTACAACGATATGTTGTCAGCACATCAGCCTTATGAAGCTTACCCTGCCATCATTAAAAAAGCAGTGTCAGACATTGGCAGTGTGGCGCAGTTTGCCGGTGGTGTTCCGGCGATGTGTGATGGCGTGACTCAAGGTCAGCCGGGCATGGAGCTTAGTTTATTAAGTCGCGATATTATTGCCATGTCGGCGGCGGTGGGTCTTTCCCACAATATGTTTGATGGCGGCTTGATGCTGGGCATTTGCGACAAAATTGTGCCAGGTTTATTAATGGCATCACTTAGTTTTGGTCATTTGCCATTTGTGTTTATTCCGGCTGGGCCGATGCCTTCAGGTTTACCAAACAAAGAAAAAGCTCGGGTGCGCCAACTCTTTGCCGAAGGTAAAGTGGGCAAAGAACAATTGTTAGAAGCTGAATCGGCTTCATACCACAGTGCCGGTACCTGTACTTTCTACGGCACGGCTAACTCGAATCAGCTGGTGGTTGAGATGATGGGCCTGCATTTGCCGGGCTCGTCTTTTGTTAATCCAGGGACTGAACTGCGCGACGAACTGACGAAAGCCGCGGCACGGCAAGTCACACGCTTGACAGATTTAGGCACCGACTACATGCCGATTGGCCATATCGTTGATGCAAAAGCCATTGTCAACGGTATTGTTGGTTTGCTGGCCACCGGCGGTTCAACCAACCACACCATGCATTTAGTGGCTGTTGCGCGTTCGGCGGGCTTTATTGTCAATTGGGATGACTTTGCGGATTTGTCTAACGCCACGCCGTTGCTGACCCGTATTTATCCAAATGGACAAGCCGATATCAACCACTTCCAACACGCGGGCGGCATGGCATTCCTGATGAAAGAATTGTTGGATGCTGGTTTGTTGCATGAAGATGTGAATACCGTGGCTGGTTTTGGCTTGCGTCGTTATACGCAAGTTCCAACCATGCAAGATGGCAAACTAGTATGGATTGATTGTCCTGCCGTATCAGGCGACGACACGGTGTTGGCCACTGTTGCCAAGCCATTTAAAGATCATGGCGGGTTGCAGGTGCTTTCTGGCAACGTCGGCCGTGGCGTGATCAAAACTTCAGCACTGCGTCCGGGTACTGAAATTGTCAAAGCGCCTGCGGTGGTGTTTTCCAGCCAACATGAATTAGATGCTGCTTTTAAAGCCGGCGATTTAGACAAAGATTGTATCGTGGTCGTGCGTTTTCAAGGCCCTAAAGCCTGTGGCATGCCAGAGCTGCATAAACTGACGCCGCCACTTGGTGTGTTGCAAGACCGTGGTTTTCATGTTGCTTTAGTCACTGATGGTCGGATGTCGGGCGCTTCAGGCAAAGTGCCAGCTGCTATTCATGTCACGCCAGAAGCAGTCGACGGTGGTGTTATCGCCAAGATCCAAACGGGCGATTTAATGTTGGTCGATGGCGAAACCGGTTTATTACAAGTGTTTGTCTCTGACGAAGAACTTGCCAAACGTGAAGCGGCCACACGTGATATGTCAGAAAGTTACTATGGCATGGGGCGGGAGATGTTTGGCGGACTACGCACGATATTGACTGGAGCCGAACAGGGCGCTTGTAGTTTGTTTACCACAGAGGAACATCTGAATGGTTAAACATGCCATTGTTGCCGATATTGGCGGCACCAACGCCCGTTTCAGTCGGGTGGATCTTGAAACTTTGGTACTTGATCAGGTGGTGGTTTACCCATGTGCTGATTTTGCGACTTTGTCGTTGGCGCTCAATCACTACCGCAGTTCGCAACAGCTGACAGCGATCGCCCATGTTGCAGTTGCCATTGCCTGCCCAGTTAATGGCGATATTGTCAAAATGACCAATTTTTCATGGCAATTTTCAATATCACACATTAAAGCTGAATTGGATCTTGCCGAGTTTATTGTTTTGAATGACTTTACTGCTGTGGCGATGTGTTTACCGGCATTAACCGCTGCTGAAAAAGTAAAGTTTGGGCCAGGTGTTAGCGATGAGGCGAAACCGATGGCCGTGCTTGGTGCGGGCACTGGTTTAGGGGTTGGCCATCTGATCCCAACCGCGCACGGCTACATTCCATTACCTGGCGAAGGTGGCCATGTCAGCTGGACTGCACAAAATGAGCAGGAATGGTTTATTCAACGTTATTTAGCCACGCATTATGATCACGTATCTCCAGAGCGTTTGTTGTCGGGTCCTGGTATTGAAAGCCTCTACCTTGCGTTGGCGGCCCACCGTGGTGTCACTGTTGCGCCAAAATCGGCTGCCGAAATCAGCCAACATGCGCTGGCGCATTCTGACGAGCTTTGCAGTGCCGTGATCGGCCAATTTTTTGCCAGCCTTGGAAGTTTAGCTGGCGACTTAGCCCTGACATTAAGCACCTTTGGTGGGGTTTATGTCGGCGGTGGCATTGTCCCTAAATTATTACCTTTGCTCGAAGACAGTGAGTTTCGCAGCCGTTTTGAAGCAAAAGGCCGTTTTACCGACTTTAACCGGCAAATTGCCACTTATGTCGTGACTGCAGAGCAACCCGGTTTATTGGGCTGCGCTGTCTACTTAAAACAAATTCTGGCGAGTTAAACTTATGTCTTTTCAAAATTGGCAATTACAACCCGACATCCTGTTTGCACAAGGCCCGGTCGTTCCGGTGATTGTGATTAAAGATCTCGCCACGGCCGTGCCGCTGGCAAAAGCACTTTTGGCCGGTGGCATTAAAGTACTAGAAGTCACCTTACGCACGCCTGTGGCACTGGAAGCTATTCAGTTATTAGCGACTGAAGTGCCGGATGCCATCGTGGGTGCTGGCACTGTGACCACCGCCGAACAATTGCAAAAAGTAATTGCAATGGGTGCTAAGTTTGCAATTAGCCCGGGTTTAACTCGCGAGCTACTCGTTGCCGGCAAAGAAGCCCCAATACCTTTGATCCCAGGCATTGCGTCAATTTCCGAACTGATGGAAGGTACCGGTTTAGGCTACACCCACTTTAAGTTTTTTCCGGCGGAAGCTGCGGGTGGCGTGAAAACATTAAAATCGATTCATGGCCCATTTTCTGATATTTGTTTTTGCCCAACGGGCGGGATCAACGAGAAGAATTTCCTCGAATATTTGGCATTGCCAAATGTGCGTTGTGTCGGTGGATCTTGGATTGTGCCGGATGATGCCATTGCCAATGGTGACTGGGGTAAGATCACTGAGTTGTGTAAGGAAGCGGTAGCCAAAGCCAACACAGTGGCGCAGCACTAAAAATTTGCCCGCAAAAAGAATAAGCTCTGTTTCGTCAGAGCTTTTTTATTGGTTCTTTGGTCCGTATCAGGTGTTAGCGATCGCCAAGTGTTGAACGTGGTAATTGCAATTTCTGTTGTGGCTGTTGTGTGACCGCGATCATCGACAATGCCGTATCCATCGCCGTCCATAGTTTCGGGTTTACACATTGTGTGACATTAACCCGCATAAAGTTGTCGGCATCGGCTTGTAAGCTGAAGTGTCCACCGGGTGCCAGAATAATATGTTGTCGCTCGAGCATGGATGTCAGCATTTTTGCGCTCACGGTGGGTGGCAGTCGTAACCATAATAAATAGCCGCCATCTGGTTGATGCCAAGGTATAAAACCACGCTTTTTAAATTGTGGGATCACCTGCTGCATCGTCTCTTGCAGCCGTTTTTTTAACTGTTCCAGATGCCGTCGATACGCACCGCCGGTCAACACTTGATACACCACACGTTCCACCGACTGTGACGTGGAAGAGCCAGTTATCAATTTTAAGTCGGTTAGACTGGCGATTTGTAGCGCACTGGCAGCGATATAACCAACCCGTAAATCGGCGGAGATGGTTTTTGACAAGCTCCCCAGATAGATACCACGTGCCAACCCAGTCAAGCTGGCGTATCGGATCGCCGGTTGTTGCTCAAAATCTGCGTAAATATCATCTTCGAGTAATAAACAATCATGTTGATGTAGCAGCTCCAACACCGCAAAAGCTTTTTGTGGGCTGACACAAGTTCCGACCGGGTTCGATAATACCGAATTGGTCAAATAGGCTTTTGGTTTTTGCTCGATCAAAAGTGCCGTCAATGCTGCCAAATCAGGACCATCTTGCTGGCGTGGTACCGGAATAATACGCAGATGATGCAGCCGCAGTACTGCGAAAAAGTTGTAAAAACCAGGATCGTCTACCAGCACCGCATCACCCGGTGCTAAATATAACCGTAAACACAAATCCAGAGCATGGGTCGCACTTGATGTCAGCAATAACTGCTGTGGCTCAGCGTGAATATTTAAATGGCCAAGACGTTCTGATAGATAACGGCGCAGCAGAATATTGCCTTGCGCGGGGCCGTAATCAGACAACGATTGCGGTTGCCTCGCCACCTCACGCATGGCTTGTTTAATGGCGGCGGTGGGCAGCCATTCAGGCATTAGCCAGCCCGCAGCAGGTTTAATCACCGCATTGTCGCGCTGCAAGGTCTGGCGCATTAATGCCACATCACTTGCCAGCGCACTTTGACCGGCATTGGCTTCTGACAAAAGCGCTGTGGGCTGTATTTTCGCCACATACACACCACTACCGGGGCGACTGACCACCAACGATTCCGCCGCAAGTTTTTCATAAAGTTCAGCGATAGTGAACTTACTGACTGCCAATTGCAGCGCTAAGCCTCTAATTGAAGGTAATTTAGTGCCAGGTGGCCACTTGCTATGACTGATCGCCTCCCGTGCATGTGACAGAAGCTGTTTTGACCAAGGTTCTCGACTGCTTTTATCAATTACCCAGTTATAAAAAGGGATTGTCACGGCTATTTTACCTATACAGTCTGGGCGAAATGCTTGCAACTGTCCTGATTGTCTGGAGTGATTGTCCATTATAGTGCTGATCCATACTCAAATGTCCAGCAGGAACGCCGATGCATTCTGTCAGCCAACAACCCGAAACAATGCCTAGCTTAATGATGCACCCGCAACGAGTGGGCGATCCGAACGCCCCTATAACCGAGACTTTTGTGGCGCTGGTTGAGGCAAATAACGATCGACCGGCAGACTTTAGCAGCAATGCCGTGGCGAGTATTCCAACAACTTTGGCGCTAAGTATTAATGCCATCACAGCAGAAAATTTAGCGCTTAACGTACTTTCGACGGGGCAAGAAGCGCCAACAGCAGAAAGCGCTGGGCGTAATGAATTTGCGGCGGTGCAGGTCGCGGCAACAGCGACAGTAGCTTACTGTGCAGTCGAGGTAGCTCAGGTAAAGCGGCAGCTCGTTACGGGGATGGGG
>JBBKWN010000086.1:0-5777 GCA_037968955.1 Rheinheimera sp.
ACGCAGGAGGATTCGAACCTCCGACCGCTCGGTTCGTAGCCGAGTACTCTATCCAGCTGAGCTATGCATCCGTTTTACTACTATTTATACACACCCTGCAATGTAACATCTTACGTTGAATTAGATGGTGGACGCAGGAGGATTCGAACCTCCGACCGCTCGGTTCGTAGCCGAGTACTCTATCCAGCTGAGCTATGCATCCGTCTAATCTAAAACAACTGGCGGAGGGAGAGGGATTCGAACCCTCGATAGAGTTTCCCCTATACACCCTTAGCAGGGGTGCGCCTTCAGCCACTCGGCCATCTCTCCGCGCTACGTTGCGGTGCGTATATTAATGTCTCAGGAAAATAAGTCAAACATTTTTTCCTGCTTAAAAGTTTGTTTGCTGACCTTTTAAGCAATTTGAGCAATTAATGACAAAACCGGGTAAAAATCACACAACAAAACAACAAAAACAAATATTTAGCACAATCGAATTATTGATCATCATCCTGGCTAAAACTGCCTGGAGTGCCTTTTTCTGCTTGAATTCGCATATAAATTTCTTCGCGATGGACTGAGACTTCTTTTGGTGCATTAACCCCAATCCGTACCTGATTTCCTTTTACACCTAACACTGTAACCGTGACTTCGTCACCGATCATTAAAGTCTCACCGACCCGACGGGTTAATATAAGCATTCGCTTGCTCCTATCCTTTTTAAAAATCCAGCTTATTTTTACGACGCATAGCCTGTCTGGTGCTGCGTCCATGTCCACAATCATAACCCAGCATTCAAATTTATGAAAATACTGGAATTAATTCTCCGTGGTTACTAATACCTGATGCAGGCGCGCCGCTACTTTTTCAAGGAGCTCTGCTGCGATTAATACTGAAAACCGACTTTCAGAATGACAAAGCGACCAAAGTTGCACATTCATTTCTAAAAGTAGATTAAAGATCCTAGCAACTAATGCCGGATCGGATTTAATTCCAATCCCTACCACCGACAGTTTAGCAAGGTTCTGGTCGGGATGATGCAAAGTAATAGCACTATTTTCGGTTATTTTCTGCAATGCATCAGTCACTTGAATTAAATCAGCCATTGCCAGACTAAAGCTGATTGTGAGCTGCTCTGGCCACTGCCCTGAGTGCTGTAACATATCGGTTTCGATATTGAGCTCTGCCAGCAATTCGACCACTTGCTGCCACTGTGGCGCCGTGATGGACTCAAGCCGCAACAATGTCACCCCACTTTGCACCGCAATCCCTGAAATGTACGGTAATGTCATCAACTTATTCTCATCCACAATCAAAGTCCCGGCATCTGGTTTAAAGGTTGATAACACTCTCAGTGGTACGCGAAAACGACCGGCATATTCTACTGATCGTGAATGTAGTACTTTTGCTCCCAGGCTTGCCAATTCTAGCATATCAGTGAACGGCATAAAGGGTAGTCGCCTTGCTTCTGGGCAAATCCGCGGGTCGATAGTATATACGCCATCAACGTCGGTATAGATCTGGCACTCGTCGGCATTTATCGCCGCGGCTAAGGCAACCGCCGACGTATCCGAGCCACCACGACCTAGCGTCGTGACATTGCCTTCAATATCGCGCCCCTGAAAACCCGCCGCAACGACAATGTGCCCCTGCTCCAGCTCTTGCAGCAGCCTTTGACTGTCCACCGATAGGATGCGGGCTTTGCCAAATTTATTATCAGTATGAATACAGATTTGGTCAGCCAATAACGAAACGGCCGGGAACCCCCGCTTAATTAGCGCCATCGCCAGCAAAGCGACGGTCACCTGCTCGCCGGTTGCGGCCAAAACATCCAGTTCACGGCTGGCTGCCCGCGGATCAATTTGTTGGGCTAAGCCGAGTAAACGGTTGGTTTCGCCAGCCATTGCTGATACCACAGCGACCACTTTATGACCAGCCTGAATGCTACGGATGATCAGTTCCGCCACCTGTTCAATCCGATCGGTGGACCCGACTGAGGTTCCACCGAATTTCTGGACCAGTAACGCCACTTAAATTACAGCTTCGCGCTTAAGTAATCGGTTGCAGCAGCCAGTACCGCAGGCAACGCTGCCACATTGGTACCGCCAGCCTGCGCTAAATCTGGTTTACCGCCGCCTTTACCACCGACTTGTTCGGCCGCCCAGCTAATTAATGCGCCTGCTTGTACTTTGTCAGTAAGATCTTTGGTAACACCGGCAATAATGCTCACTTTGTCATCGGACGCAGTAGCCAGCAAAATCACCGCTGAGCCTAGTTTTACTTTTAGTTCATCCACCATGGTCCGAAAACCTTTGGCATCGGCGCCGGGTAAATTGGCAATCAACACTTTGGTACCATTCACTTCGACCACTTGGTCTAACAAAGAGGCACCCGCTGCGCTCGCCAGCTTAGATTTAAGCTGATCAAGTTCTTTTTCCAGGGCTTTACTCTTATCCAGCGCTTGTGTCACGCGCTCAGCGATGCTCAGCACATCACCTTTGAGCATCGAAGCGACAAGTTGCGCTTGTTGTTCTAGCTTATGCAAATGGCTGATTGCGCCCTCACCGGTGACCGCTTCAATGCGGCGAACGCCGGCCGCAATGCCACTTTCCACCACAATTTTAAATAAGCCGATGTCGCCGGTGCGCGCCACATGGGTACCACCACAAAGTTCAGTGGAGAACGCACCCATCGATAACACCCGTACATCGTCGTCATATTTTTCGCCAAACAAGGCCATGGCGCCGGCCGCTTTCGCCGCGTCCAAATTCATTAATTGCGTGCTAACTTCATGGTTTTGCTGAATTTGCTGATTAACTAACACTTCAATGGTGCGAATTTCATCTGCTTTGACCGGTTCAAAATGAGAGAAGTCAAAACGTAACCGCTCAGCGCCAACCAACGAGCCCTTTTGCGTGACGTGCTCACCAAGCACCTGCCGTAGCGCGGCGTGTAATAAGTGCGTTGCCGAGTGGTTTTTCTTGATGGCACCACGACGGGCACTGTCAATCACGGCTTCGACCCGGTCGTTGAGCTGCAATGCGCCAGACAGCGTGCCTTTATGGGCAAAAGCTTTGCCAATTTTAACGGTATCAGTCACCGTGAACTCACCGCCATCAGCCAGCTTTAATACACCGGCATCGCCACTCTGGCCACCGGATTCGGCGTAAAAGGGCGTTTGGTCTAAAATAATCAACGCTTGTTGACCATCAATCAATGACGTCACCACTTCACCGTCACGCAGAATTTCAACGACGGTGGCGTTGCCATGCACTTCGGTATAACCAGTAAATTCTGTGATGTTGCTTGAGGTCAGTGTCTGACTGTAATCGGCACCAAAATTTGACGCTTGTTGCGCACGTTTGCGCTGAGCTTCCATCGCCGTCTCAAAACCAGCCTGATCGACACTAAAACCGCGTTCACGCGCCACATCAGAGGTTAAATCAAGTGGAAAACCGTAGGTGTCATACAGCTTAAAAGCGACTTCACCTGGCACAACAGTGCTATCGCCTAAATTATTCAGCGCATCGGTCAACAGCAACAAACCACGTTCCAGTGTTTTGCCAAATTGCTCTTCTTCCATGCGCAGCACTTTTTCGATAATGGCTTGTTTTTCGAGCAGTTCAGGATAAGCTTCGCCCATTTGCACACCAAGTTCAGCCACTAACTTGCTGAAAAACACCCCGTTCGCACCCAGCTGATTGCCATGACGGACGGCGCGGCGGATGATGCGGCGTAGCACATAACCACGGCCTTCGTTACTTGGCATCACGCCATCAATCACTAAGAATGAGCAAGAGCGAATATGATCTGCAATCACCCGCAGTGACTTGTTGTCCAAATCGGTGGTGCCGGTAATGGCCGCGGCTGCTTTAATTAAGCCTTGAAAAATATCAATTTCGTAGTTGCTGTGTACATTTTGTAAAATGGCAGAAATACGTTCCAAACCCATGCCGGTATCAACGCTTGGTTTTGGCAGCGGTTCCATCCGACCATCGGCGTGGCGGTTAAACTGCATAAACACGTTGTTCCAGATTTCAATAAAACGGTCGCCATCTTCTTCGGCTGAGCCCGGAGGACCGCCCCAGATGTGGTCGCCGTGATCATAAAAAATCTCCGAGCAAGGACCACAAGGCCCAGTATCACCCATCGCCCAAAAGTTATCCGACGCGAATGGCGCACCTTTATTGTCGCCAATCCGAATGGCGCGATCGGCTGGAATGCCAATTTCTTTGGTCCAAATATCGTACGCTTCGTCATCGGTGGCGTAGACGGTGATCAGCAACTTTTCTTTTGGTAATTGCAAAACTTCGGTCAGAAATTGCCAAGCATAATGAATGGCTTCACGTTTGAAATAATCACCAAAACTGAAGTTACCTAGCATTTCGAAAAATGTATGGTGGCGGGCGGTGTAACCCACATTTTCTAAATCGTTGTGTTTCCCCCCCGCACGCACACAGCGTTGTGACGATACGGCGCGGCTGTAACTGCGTTTATCCTGACCTAAAAAAACATCTTTAAACTGCACCATACCGGCGTTGGTAAACAACAACGTCGGGTCGTTGCCCGGAATTAAGGAGCTGCTGGCAACAATCTGATGATCTTGATCGGCGAAATAATTCAGAAATGCGCGCCGAAGCTGCGCTGATGTCATATACATAACCAAATCCTAACTGTCTTGATGTTGTAAGGCGTATTGGATTTGCCCGGAGGTAAAGCCCCGCCGTTGCAAAAATCCCATGCGTTTTTGTTTGTCCTGAAAATCTTGCACTGGCTTGTCGGCAAATTTTTTCTGATATTGCGCCAGTGCCAGCGCAAACCAATCGATTTCAAGTTCGTCGATGGTTTGTGTTAATAATTCGCGGTCGATGCCTTGCTCGCGTGCAGCTTGCGAAACCACCGCCGGGCCGTAGCCTTTGTTCACTTTTGAGCGCAGCAACATGGCGCAATAGCGGCTGTCACTCTGATAATTTTCGTCGGTACACCAATCAATCACGCTGGCAATATTGTCCGTGTCGCCGCCTTTTAGCTGTAGTTTCTGCTTCAGCTCGTGGCGGCTGTGATCGCGCCGGCTTAATAAATCAATCGCAATTTTTTTAAGCTCGGCTATCGTCAGCGTTTTGCTTTGCTCGGACTCAAACTTCAAGGAAACCGGCCTTGTCGTCATTGTGGTCACCCGAATCGTCTTTATCAACTGGCGTTAATACGAAGAACTCGGTGAATGACAAAAAGAAACTAATCGATAACAACGGTAATACCACCAACCAGCTGATAAAAAAGCTCGGTATACCGGTACTAATCAATAACACCGACAGCACACCATACACCGACAAAGGCTGCACGTTGCGCCAGCACGCCATAAAGCTGGCTTGAAAAATGGGCACTAACCGCGACTCTTTCAAAAAATAGGCAATCGCAACGGCGTATGCGAACAGCATCAACACCAGTGTCATGCCAGTGACAAAAAGAAATAATAAGAAGAAGTTCACACTGCCGGTTTGTACTTGCTGATAAAGCTCAGTTGCCAGCAGCGTCAATGGAATACTAAACAACATGTTAGCAGCCGCCAGTCGCAAAAATACCGCGCGACAAGCTGGTTCCTTGAGCGGTAACCAAAATTGGCTCAGCCCCACCGTTTCACCCTTTTGACGGGCCACAATACAATGGTATAAACCTGCCGTTAAAAATGGATTTAATAACGCCACCGCCACGCCAAGCAGTGGATGCATAGCCCCGAATAGCGTTGACAGGTGGATGATAAAAACCAGTTGGATCCACAAACCAGGCTGTAGTTTAAA
>JBBKWN010000087.1:0-7930 GCA_037968955.1 Rheinheimera sp.
TCATCAAATGCTGCCCGATTTGGCAGTTCAGTTAACGCATCTTGCAAGCTGCGGAATTTTTGTTCAGCCAGTCGCTTTTTAAACTGCGAAGCATCTTCCTCTAATTCTTTAAGCCGCGCATCCATCTGTTGCACCGCTTGTAACAACATTTGCCGCTCTTGTCGCTCTAGCGCTTCTTTGTCTTTTAATGAGGTAGTGATGGCGCCGAGTTTATCCGATACCAGAAACTGCAATTGTTCCAGCGATGTCGCGGCTTTGGTTTCTTGACCTAATAAATCAATTTGCCGCTCAATCTGCTGATTGAGCACTTGCATCTTTTCTTTAATCGAATTGCTGGTCGTGAGCGACGAGACCAGTGATTGCTGCACACTCGTCAGCGCGTCATTGAGCTTCAGTAAAAAGTGTTGTGCTGATTGACGTTCATCATTAATGCTGGAAATAATAATTTCGATGGTATGCAGACAAGCTTCCAGCAGCTTTTCAATACTCTGCTCAGATAGCAAACTTAACCGAATTTTTTCGATCGATTTGGCGTACTGGCCTTCAAAAGCGAGCTCACTTAATAGATTTGTCAGTTCAATGGAAATTTGCCGGCAGATAGATTCATAACGAGTTGCATCACTGATGTCTTCTAAATCCATATTTTGTTTGGCGTTCAGTGCCAACTGATAGAGTTCAGTGAGATGAGTCATATGGGGTAAAAAAGTTTGTACGCTGGGCGATGGCGCATCCACTTTGGTCAGTAAATCGCGTAAATCGCGCCGAAGTTGATCGGGTAGTCCGCGCTGTTTTTGTAGCAGTTTACCGGCGATCGTTAAGCTTTGTTGTGCCCGTTTAACGTCTAAGTGTTGCTTGGATTCTAGGATTTTCAAATGGTCAGTGGTGCCGTCAATCAACGGCAAAACCTTCTCAAGGTCAACACCTTTACCAAGCTCAACCCGCAATTTGGCTAATTTATTATCTAACTCGATATCAATGCCTTTGCAGACTAATGATAAACGTGACACAAACTGAGTCAGAATTTTAAACTGACCTTCGTAGGTATCTTCGAGTTGTTTCCGAGCTTTTACCGCCCCGGCGAGTTGTTGTTTAAGATGGTTTTCAGAGTCCACTACAAACTTCTTCCTAGCGTTCACCGAGTTGGCATGACGGTAAGTATATCGTTAATAACGGAAAAAGCGCAGTCGTTTCGGCCCATGCGCAAAAAAAATCTGAGTCGACAGTCAACTTACCTAATTGCACTTGCACATGATGAACGTCTTAATCAAATGAGGAACTAAAGAAGCTGAGACTCTTACGATGGATTGTGCTCCATGGGGGTGAATCACAGGCGATGAACGACGGGCACCAGCTGTTGTTAAAAATTAATCGAATGTCTGATAAATCGGAATATCGCCCCTTACGTTCATGTCGTGACTTTTTTGTCATCAACTTTGCGCTTGGATTGGGTATTCGGGTGAATGACGGGGCTATCATAAAAAACGGCAAGCATCAGCTTGCCGTTTTTTATGTCCAGTTCCGGACTGTTTTTCTTATTTCCTAGTCAGGTAGTAGGGTAACCAGGATTGTTCTTCTACAGAGGTCAGAGCGTTCATAAAAACTGTCCTTTCATCATTGGTGGGTTGATGTGTCTGGCATCAACGATGAATATTTAAGCATGTTTCGTTTCGAAAGTAAAAGTCATCTTGTAATGTTTCATATCGACTTACAACAATGCTTTTTTGTAATGAACTGAAAAAGTGACCCGTTTTACCGCATTTCGCTGGCAAAACTGCCGGCATTACCCTAAGTTCGCGGCAAAACAAAAAGGAGTTATTATGTCTGTTTTCTGCTACCGATTGGCAGCGCTATTGTTATTGTTACAAGCTGCTTTCGCGCATGCTGACACTCAATATCAGATTTCCATCACGCAGCCAGAGCACCATTTGGCTGATATTGAAATGAACTTTGTTGTGGATAAAAGCGGCTTACTGCAATTGAAGTTGCCAGCATGGCGCAGTGGTAAATATCAAATTTTGGACTTAGCCAATGGCATCCGGTTTTTTCAAGCCTTTGATCAAAACAATCAACCGCTAGCCTTTGATAAAATTGAAAAAAGCACATGGCAACTGAAGGTAGCCAGCGCTGGTCTAGTCACGGTCAAATACCAGGTTTATGCCAATGAATTGGGCCAGCGCACCCGTCATATCGATGATAGTCATGCCTACATTAATGCGTCTGCTTATTTGATGTATACCGATCATATTCGTAAGCAGCCGGCGACTGTGCAGCTCCACGTGCCGCAAAAGTGGCGTAGTACGTCAGGCATGCCGCGGGGGGCGAATCCACATCAGTTTCTGGCTGCAGATTATGACGTACTGGCCGATTCTCCAATAGAAACAGGCCTCCATCAGTTTTTTAACTTTGAAGCCGATGGCCGTAGTTATGAAGTCGTGATTTGGGGCGAAGGGAATTACGATTCGAAACAAATGGTCACCGACTTACAGAAATTGGTCGCGCAGGCTCCTTCAATTTGGCAAGGTTATCCGTACCAACACTACCTTTTCATTGTTCATGCAACGAACGGTGCCAAAGGTGCGACTGAACACCTTAATTCGACGGTGATCCAGCGCGAACGCTTTAGCTTCGGCAGTCGCGAGCATTATCTGCAATTTTTGTCGACTGCAGCACACGAGCTTATCCACACTTGGAATGTGAAAGCATACCGCCCGGCGGAGCTGGTGCCTTATGATTATCTGCAGCCTAATTACAGTAAGTTGTTGTGGATCTCGGAAGGTTCCACCAGCTATTTCCAAAATCAGCTGCTGCTGCGTGCCGGCTTAATGACCCCTGCTGAGTTTTATACGGATTTAGCCAAAAGACTGGATAAATTTGACCGGTTGCCTGGCGCAAAAGTGCAATCTGTTGCACAAAGTAGTTTTGATAATTGGATAAGCCTTGGCGGCGATCATGCCGACAATTTTAGTGTCAATATTTATAACGAAGGTTATTTGGTGAGTTGGTTGCTTGATCATCATCTACTGCATCATTCAGGTCTCAAAGCCAATTATCGAACGTTACATCAGCAATTATTTCAACGTTTTGCAAAAACAACCGCTTTCACAGCCAAAGATGTGCAGATGATTGCAGAAGAATTGACTGGTAAATCATTGGCTGCTTGGTGGCAGCAAC
This sequence comes from Rheinheimera sp., assembly GCA_037968955.1. GTDB lineage: Bacteria > Pseudomonadota > Gammaproteobacteria > Enterobacterales > Alteromonadaceae > Pararheinheimera. The sequence continues at coordinate 3,172 of JBBKWN010000087.1, forward strand.
AGGTTGAATCGCCGCTGCAACTTGATAGTGAGCAACTACTTACCGCAGCCGGTTTACAACGAATCGCAGCGAAAGACCAGCTCGCATGGCTTGGGCTATCCAGCGCACATCAACACGGCGTTGATAAAGTCAATAAAGTCGAGCGTAATTCGCCTTCGTGGCAGGCAGGTATTACTGCTGATGATGAAATTATGGCCGTAAATCAGCTGCAATTAAAAGCAGCACTCAGCGAGCGGCTGAAAGACTTCAAGCCGGGAGAAGTGATTGAGCTAAGTTTGTTTCGTGAAGGTCGTTTGCAGCACAAAAAAGTGCAGTTAGGTTCGTTACCGGCAAAACCATCCCAGATTAAGCCGGTGACTAAACCGAGTATGTCGCAACGTAAATTTCACCAAGCTTGGCTAGGGATGGTGCTAGTGCCAGTTACAGCAAAAGATGACACGACAACAAAATTGTAATGATTGAGCGGCCAACAGCTGCGATGGTCGTAACAGAGATAAATATGGTTTTCGGGCTGGTTAATTAGCCTAAGGCTGGCTGCGATATACTCGCTGCCAGCCCGATGACTGCTACTGCCTTGTTAGTTGAATGTTGCGTGGATTGTAGGGGCTGCTACTGCCTTGTTAAGCGAATATTGGGTGGATTGTAGGGGCTGCTGCTGCGCAGTGGATTAATGTCCAGCCCGCCGCGGCGGGTATAACAAGCATACACTGCCAAAAACTCTGGCTTGGCAAACCGCATCAAATCTAAATAAATTCGCTCGACACACTGCTCATGGAACTCATTGTGATTTCGAAAACTGATGAGATAACGCAGTAAACTTTCGTGCTCAATCGCCGGCCCGCGATAATGAATAAATACGCTGGCCCAATCGGGCTGCGAGGTGATCAGACAATTTGATTTGAGTAAATGCGAGTGCAGTTTTTCTTCAATCACGGTGTCAACACCGGTTAGTTGTAATAGACCGGCGTCAAACTGATAGTCATTGACTTCAATATCCAAATCGTCCAAACAACGCCCTTGGATCCACGTCGGTTGAAAAGCAATTAACTCGTTGACATGGTGAATGGTCACGGCCACTTTATCACCAGCACAGGCTGACAAATCCTTCACCAGCGTCTGGTAAAGCTGACTGATGTCGCGAAATCTGGTTTGGTTGAGGCTATTGAGATAAAGCTTAAAGGATTTTGACTCAATTAGATTGGACGAAGTGACCGGTACCACAAAAGTGGCTAAGGCCACCATCGGTTTGCCTTTATGGTTCAACCAAGACAATTCATAAGCATGCCAGATGTCCTGACCGAAAAATGGTAATTCGCTACCGGTAATCACCAAGCCGATGGCGTCGCGCCCTAGCTGGCGTGGCACGGCCTGTAACAGCGTTGCATCGTACTGGTCTGTGTAAGCGGTTGTTTTGCCCAAATTGAGGTGGGCGAGTAAAGATTCATTTGGTTTTGTCATGCGAGGCTCGAACCGGTTAGAATAGGGCAATTTTATCACAGGATCATCTGACCGATATGTCTGAAGTGACACAAGTTTTCATCCAATTACTACAAAATGCCAAAACCGCAGCGCAAGCATCTGGCGATTGTTGGCGCAGTTATGCTGATCCTGAAATCGAATCGCCTTGTCAGTACGGTGAAGTGTCTGCTGACGATCAGGTGTGTTGGTGGCCGGTCATACGCAGTGAATGCCAAGATTTTAGTAATCTAGAACATGGGTTGGAGTTTAGTTTACATCCTGATCTACAAGCTTTTTATGGTCATAGTTACGGTGGCGGCCTGCGGGTTGTGCATACGCGGGGTCAGGCCGAGTTACTGATGGTGTGGCATCAAGACGATTTCAGTCGGTTACAGCAAAATATCATTGCGCATATTTTGATGAAAAGACGTTTAAAACAGCGGGAAACGGTATTTTTTGCGGTCACCGATGATGACGACATCATGCTATCGGTGCTAAATGAGACCGGCGCTGTTTATCTGGAACATGCCGGATGTGAAGTGAAAGAGCAACTAGCCGGTTCGCTGGTCGAATTTTTACAACAACTCACGCTATCGACATCAAAAGCTAAAGAATAAGTGCTGTAATAAAAGTTTGCAGAAATAGCCGCTGATTCCGCTTGAACAAAAGCCGCGTGGTAGATTATTGGCATTGCCACGCGATATTACTGACCAGATAACAGTGCTGACATTGGAAGTCGAACAACTGATGCAGGGGCTCCTCCAGCAGCCAAGCCTTGCCACAACCGGGGCAACATTTATCGGCTTCGCTGTCGCAGTGCTCACTACTTCCGCTATATAACGCAAAGTAAACCGGAACTTTTTGCTGTCGCGCAATCTGCGATGCAAATTTTCGGCCTTGGCGATTCAGCGTACTGTGCAATTGCTGCAGGCTATTTTCAGCTGTTTTACGTAGCACGCGGGTTTCCTGCATCTGAATTTCATCCAGTGCTTGAAATTGTAATTGCCAGCGGATCAAATCTTGATGATCGGCCTCTGAGGTCGGTGCGAACCGATAGAGCGGCACTGGCGCAAAATGTTCAGCGCAATACAACACCGAATTCATCAAGCCAAACCGACTATACAGGATCAACGCCGCAGGCGACTGGCAAGGATCAGTATGATTGGACATCAAATCTTCGCCTTGCACCGACAATTTAGGGAATGCCAAGCCGGCGTCGCCCAATGCCAATAAAGCTTGATTGGCTACTTTGCTGTGATGATGGCTCGCAAGGGCTGCCGTTTCCGGCAAAATAATGCGACTGATAAAGTTATCTTGCTGCATATAAGTTGGAAATTCCCGGCCTAAAACCTGACCATTAAAAATCAAAGCTTCGAGGTAATTTCGGATCGCTTGTTCCGCCAGTGAATAACTGGTGTCGGCGATAATACTAAATTGCAGTTCAGCGACGTACATTTGAAGTACTCAGTTGCACATTGATTTGTTCAACGACCTGAGCCAGCTGCTCGACCTTGTGACGAAGTTGTGCAACTTCGTCGCGTAAGGCGCTGATTTCGTTATCTGTTAACGATTCAGCTGCGGTAAAGACCGGTGCTGCTGTAGTGCTAGGCGCGTGGTGTTTAACTGCCAACTGTTCTGGCGGATTGCTACGCCATTGTTGGTACGCCGAAAATAAAGCTGCCGCGTCTAGCCCTTTACCAGCATTGGCTCGCACCAGCGCTAAACTCGGGGTTTTTCCTTCAGCTTGCAGTTTGGCAGCTGTTTGGCATACCAAGGTGTAAAAATCGGTCATATCGAAGCACTATCGCTAAAAAGTGGTTTAATTTACCACTTTCCTTCGGCTAGAAGCGAGCAGTTCTAAGTTAAGTCGTTGAAAATAAATTGCTTTTAGGTTGGCATTGCATTTGCTTATGCTTACCTGAACCAAAACCAGTAGCTTGGATAGATATGAGAAGCTACTGATTCAAATATAAAAAAGGAATCTCTATGTATACTTTAGCTAAATTATTCGCGGCATCTGCAGTCATTGTTGGATTATCAGGTTGTGTGGTTGCTGTGGGCAACGACAGTTCTGACGAAAATTGGAACAAAACCAAAAAAACTCAAGTCACTAATCAAAATTTTATCAATCAACTGCAAACAGGTGCCACGCTGGCATCAGTGAGAAATAGTTTAGGAAACCCAGATTTCAGTGAGAATTTCCAGAAAAATGGCGAGACTTTGGAAGTGTTGTTTTATCGCACCCATCGTGCCCATGGCGACGGAATGACCACCAAAGACGAATGTACTGCACTCATTTTTAAACAAGGCTTATTGGCCGGCTGGGGCGACAAAGCTTACCAGCAGCTATAAATTTGATTTGGTGCTGCAGGGTGGTCGCGACACTAGCCTGCGGCCACTGACAAGGAATGAAGTTATAGCATGAAAAGTGAACTGTTTTTAATTAAAAATCAGTTACTTAACAATAGGTGGTCGTGAATGCCCTGTCAGATTTCCGATCAATCGCCTGTGGTGTTGTACGTTATCGCTGCACTGAAGACCATGCCGGCGCGAGCCCCATCCAGCGATGAATGGATTGAATGTTTACCGCGGTTAGGATCAAACTTAACCCAACTGAAATTTGCGTCTGCCTGTTTGCCTGCTATGGTGATGAAGCCACAACAACAATAAAAGGCTCGCATGCATGCAACAGACTGAAAACCTCACCGAACATGATCTGACCGTCGAAGTACTCAGCGCCGAACAATTAAAATTAGCGGCCTCAATTTTATATATGGCTTATCACGATGATCCGCTGCTGATGCAGATTTTTCGCGCAGAACAATCTGATTATGAAAAACGTCTGCGCTCGGCAATTCGGGAAGATTTAGCCGCCTTTTGGGACGCCGGACAGCCACTACTTGGCTTAATGCAGGGGGAGCAATTGTTGGGTGTTGCCTGTATCACTACACCGGCAAGCGCCTTAAGCGGTGATCGATTCTGGCACTGGCGGCTAAAAATGTTGCTCACTGCCGGGCTATTGTCGACACGCCAAATGTTGGAAAAAGAACAAAAAATTCACGCGGCGATGCCCGCTGAGCGTTACCATATGTTGGCATTTTTGGCGCGAAATCCAGCTTACCATCAGCCCGCGGCAATGCGGACTTTTTTAACCGCAATTGACCATTGGGTTGATCTGGAACCCGAATCCGAAGGTATTGGTGTTTTTGTCACTTTGGATAAATATTTACCGCTATTTCATCAGGACGACTATCAAAAAGTCTGTACGCTTGAATTTCAGACGGTGAGTGGTACCTTATTG
>JBBKWN010000088.1:0-32216 GCA_037968955.1 Rheinheimera sp.
ATGCTGAAACCAATCCGGATCAACATCCTGTGCCGTAATTTGTTCAGTACAATAATTTAAAGCAAGGCTAATCACTCGCTCCAGATTTTGTTGCTGTTGCTCCAAGCGCATCTGCAGACGTTTTGCAGATCGCTCGGCTAATGTCTGTTCTGCATAGAGCTGCTCAGTAAGCGTCACACCAGCCCGGGAGCTAAGCATTTGGTGTTTATCGTTAAAGCTAGCATTGGCTGCAGTGTTTAGCGCCTGAGGTGCGGCGTTAGTCGTTTGCATCTTGGTAGCCGCCAAATCGCTACCCAATTGTCGCTTGGCCAGCTGGCGTAAACGTTGTTGTCCGGACAAAGTCTGAACTTTGCTCATATCATTGTGCTCTGCTTTCGGTAAATTAAAGCTTATAGGAGATATCGGCGCTCGTCAGTAAATCTGTATCAAACGATTTGACTGGCTGGCAAAACGTTCCCTTCTCAAAGAAGTTATCGACGGTTTTTTACGCTATTTTGCCGGGTCCAGCTTCGACAAAATGATTGCATTTTTTAGCTAAGTGTATAGTGTAATAAGGCAGGCAAAAAGCTGGTGTGACGATAGAAAATGATGGGGCAGCAAGGCCGCTGGCGAGCTCTAATCGTTCACCCAGTTCAGTTTTGCGCCAATTAGCAGGACTCAATGGATAAGGTCGTAACATGGTGTCAAAAGTAACAGATGAAGAATTTCTGTTCCTCGCAGAAGACAATGCGCCGGAGCCACAATTACCGCAAGTAACAGGCGAATGGCACTTGCTGATTGTGGACGATGATGAAGAGATCCATACCGTCACTCGATTGGCGTTAAGCGATTTATTAGTCCTTGGTAGAAAGCTTGTTTTTCATCATTGTTATTCTGGAAAAGACGCCATTGATTTTTTAAAGAAAAATCGGAATATTGCGGTCATTTTACTTGATGTCGTGATGGAGTCGGATGATGCAGGTTTGCTTGTGGTCCAGCAAATTCGTGAGCAACTGGGAATGGATGAGGTTCGTATCGTGTTGCGTACCGGCCAACCAGGATATGCTCCGGAAGAGAGTGTTATTAAAGAATATGACATTAATGATTACAAAACTAAAACCGAATTAACCCGCAGTAAGCTAGTGACATCAATCATTTCATCTATTCGTTCTTATCAACAAATTCGGACTATTAATCAAAATCGACTTGGTTTGCAAAAAATCATCAATGCTGGCGCCAATTTACTAGAGCAGCACTCTTTGCACGAATTTTCAGAAGGTGTGGTAACGCAGATCTCGTCATTGATCGGTTTGCACGCGGAAGGGGTGTTATGCGCGCAAATTGAAGATGATGGCTCAGCCAGTGACAATGTTTATGTACTCGGTGCTGCTGGGCACTACGCGCCTTTTATCAAGTGTAAATTAGAGCGTTTGAATAACCCTAGAATTATCCAACAAATTTTGCAGTGCCTAGAGCAACGCAGGCACATATTTAGTGCTTATGATACGGTGCTCTATTTGGGTAACACCGAGCATTGTGCCGCCGTTTATATTGAAACTAACCGGCCTATTGAAGATTTTGATCGACAACTGATTGAAGTGTTTTTAAGTAATATTTCAATCGGGTATGAAAATGTGACCCTGTTCCAACAGCTAAAACACGCCGCGTATATTGACCCCTTAACAAAAACGCCTAATCGTAACGAATTTACCCAGTTGTTGCAGGAAACCCGCCGACTTGCGCCTGCTCATACCGTCGCTGTGTTAATCGATATCGACCATTTTTCCGACGTTAACGATGGTCTGGGTCAAGAAGTCGGCAATGAGTTGTTGATTGCTGTCACGAGGCGGTTGGTAGAGCAATTTGGTGATGTCGCGCAGATTGCTCGTATCGGGGCCGATGTGTTTGGTTTAATAGGGCCGGAAAGTTTGCTTACGCCTTCGACGTTAGACTCGGTGTTTTTGCAGCCCTTTCAGGCCTCGGAACACGGCCTGCAAATTAACGCCACTTTTGGTTTTTGTCGATTGGTTGATAGCGCCAAGCTGGGTTTAGGCATTCTGAAGCAAGTTTATATTGCGCTGAACCGAGCCAAAAATAACCTTTCGTTAAATTACGAATATTACAGCTCTGAAATGGAAGAGCAAATGGCGGCGCGGTTAGCGTTGCTACGAACGCTGCGACAGGATTTTAGCCTCGACAAGTTGCAATTGTGGTACCAACCACAAATTGCGCTTGAGACAAACAAAGTGATTGGGATGGAAGCCTTGTTGCGCTGGCCTACAGAGCAGGGCGGTTTTATATCTCCGGCGGTATTTATCCCATTAGCGGAATATTCGGGATTAATCGTCGAAATTGGCGCTTGGGTGATTCAGCAAGCCTGTCAGCAAATTAAATTATTACAGTCGCATGGCTTAATGAATTTGCGGATTGCGGTGAATGTGTCGATGCCACAGTTTAGAAACCCGTTATTTGTGCAATCTGTGATTGATTGTATTGAACGTTTCCAAGTGACACCCGAACTTTTGGAGCTTGAAATTACCGAATCAGTCGTGATGGATGAACCAAAAATGGTGATTGATGCTTTAAATAGGCTCAAAGGATACGGCATTAAAGTTGCCATTGATGACTTTGGCATTGGATTTTCCAGCTTAAGCTATTTGCAACAGCTGCCGCTTGATCGGATAAAGATTGACCGAGCGTTTATCCGCGATTTAGCCGAGCCAAACGGTACTGTTATTGCCGAAACCATCATCAATTTAGGGAAAAAATTAGGGCTTGCGACTATCGCCGAAGGCGTGGAAACCCTGGAACAGGCCGAAGTTGTGCGCGCGATGGGCTGTGAGGAGGTGCAAGGCTTTTTGTATGCCAAGCCAATGCCGACGCCAGCCTTGCTTGAATTTTTACGCGATAAACAAACTTGTGATGGGTCATCACGCCTAAATTAGCTGCGAATGCCAGTCGGTTATACGGACTGGTATTTGTTTTGTTTACATATCGATTCGATTTCTGCCATTTCATACCGTAGCAAACTAGCCACTCAACCACTGCATATGACGTGTATTTTTCAACGGGAGAAACCAGTGCCGATGCTGGGTTTTCTGTTGGTACAGCGCCAGACGCAATGCCACCATCACTCATGATTTCAAACTAAAGCAATGTCTACTGGCCGTTGCCGCTCGATGCAGTCAACTGCGACCCCCTTGGATTACATTTAGCTGCGCGGGGAAACTGCGGTTGCTAGAACTAGAGAAGGGCCGCATAAAAAAGGCCAGCAACATCTCTGTTGCAGGCCTATATCCACACAGATTGTGGATTGGTTAACCGCTCTGTGCCCGGTTTAGCTATTTGGCATTTCAAGACGAGCGCTTTTTTTGCAATAACTTTTATCTGCGGCGTATACAAATAAATACTGAACGTTGCTGCTGTATCGCGGCTTGAAGCAAGCCAGCTCGGATTAGCTGGCTGTCGAGATGACAATTACACCCGGAATAAACGGGCAATGTTCTCAAGATTTTGCGCCAGATTTGCGAGCTCTCGTGACGCTTTTGCGATGTTACCGGCACTTTGTGAGCTATGTTCAGTGTGCTTCACAATATCAACCACATGACTGACAATGGTGCTGGCCATGGTTTGTTGCTCTTCAGTAGCCGAAGCAATGTGTTGGTTCATTTCGCGGATACGGCGAATACTGGTTGTGATCACTTGTAGAGATTCACCAGCCTGGTTGGCTGAATTAACACTCTGTTCGGCTTGCACAGTACTTTGCTGCATTTTTTGTACTGCGGATCGAGCCGCAGATTGTAACTGTTCAATGGTTTTTTGAATTTCTTCAGTAGATTTCTGGGTACGCGAGGCTAAGGTGCGTACTTCATCGGCAACCACGGCGAAACCACGCCCTTGTTCACCAGCGCGGGCGGCTTCAATGGCGGCGTTGAGCGCCAGCAAGTTTGTTTGTTCAGCGATGCCTTTAATGACATCCAGAACTGCACCGACTTGATTTGCATCAGTTTCTAGTTTCAGGATAACCGCCGAAGCTTCCTGTACATTGGTCGCCAGTTGCCGGATGTTGTTGACCGTCACGCCAACAGTTTGTTGGCCACGATCGGCAGCATTGTTTGAGTCATTCGCTGCTGACGAGGCTTCATTGGCGCTGCTCGCTTCGGCGATAACACTGCTACTCATATCGTCGACAGCAAATTTTGCTTTATCGGCCGCTTGGCGCTGTATCGCGATGGTTTTGTTGGTGTCGTCGGTTAATTGATGTAAATCTTTGGCTAGTGATGACAACGGCAACGCGGTATTGACGATTTCTTTGACAACACCCTGCAGTTTCTCCATGAAAGAATTAAACCAGAATGCTAAATCGCCGAGTTCATCTTTTGATTTGGTTTGGATACGAACTGTTAGATCACCATCTTCTTTGGCTAAGGCTTTGAGTGAGTTAATGATACTCAGTAAACTTGACTTAATACCACCAACCACCAGTATGGCTGTTACAAACAATACAAAGGTCGTAAAAATACCCATCACAATACCGACGGTGATTAATGTACTGGCTTGTTGATTCGCGTCATCAATCGAGGCGGTAAAATGTTTTAGTTGCACATCGCGGAACTGCGATAGTTTTTGCACGGTGTTGTCATAATCCGCGTTCATTTTTTGCGAACGCTCACCGATGGTCGCCATATCGGCAGTATTACTTACCATTTCTTGGGACACTTTAAATGCCACCGAATAATAGTCGTCAAATGAAGCCAGAATGGGGCTGATTTCTTGCTGCAGTGCAGCGTCAAGCTCACTCACCTGATTCAGTTGTTTTTTGAGTTGCTGCGAGAAACCTGCGGAAATGTTTAAGGCTTCTTCATCACCTGTTGTGACCGCGCTCGCTAAAGATTCTTTGACCCTATCTAAAGCGACCAAACCGCTTTCGGCGGCCTGTAACACTGGAAATTGAATATCCCTTGTCGTCTCGAGTGTTTTGACGTTATTAAGGGCTGTGACTGTCGCCAACACCAGGTAGATAATAAAGCTAATCGTACCGATGAAGGGGATTAAATAAACCTTTTTCGCAATCGAAAGGCGTTGCAAAAATTCCATACACGCGTACCCCTGTAATTTGAACAAATTCGGATTGATTTGTTTATAACTGATTTTTAGAAATCGAGCTTCAGTATAGTCAGCAAATGACCGCAATGCTGCAACTAAAGTTGAGATTGGCTAAAAAAATCTAATATAAAGAAGGTCATATCACAATTTTCTGATGTTTGTTTCTATTCTAGGATATAGGACGTTGGTTCGTCAAAATAGCCGTTAACAAAACTCCGTAGCAGCGGCGGCTGGTGGATAGCGATAACGTGCATTCGATACAAAAAAGCCCGCACAGCGGCGGGCTATCTTAAGGTGTCGATGACACTTACTTTTTGTTGGCGCGCTCAAACGAAGTGGTGATTTCTGCTTTCGCTTCAGCTTTGTCACCCCAGCCAACGACTTTAACCCATTTGCCTGGTTCAAGTTCTTTATAACGTTCGAAGAAATGTTGAATTTGCTGTTTTAACAGTTCTGGCACGTCATTGATATCTTGGATATGGTCATAAATTTTAGTCAGCTTGCTGATAGGTACTGCCAGAACTTTGGCATCTTCACCAGATTCATCAGACATTTTTAGCACGGCAACCGGACGGCATTTAATGACCGCGCCTGGAACCAGTGGGTAGGGCGTTGGTACTAACACGTCCACTGGATCACCATCAAGACTTAAAGTGTGGTTTACAAAACCATAGTTGCAAGGGTAGAACATCGGAGTCGACATAAAACGATCCACCCAGACGGTGCCACTATCTTTATCTACTTCGTATTTAATTGGATCGGCATTGGCCGGAATTTCAATGATGACGTTGATTTCATCAGGCAGATTTTTACCTGCAGGTACCAGACTCAGACTCATGATAGTTCCTTAGGATCAATATAAAAGGTGTGTTAAATGGCGCCTATTATAACTGCGGCATTTAAAATGGCTATGGTTTTGGTCTGTGCTATTGGTCGAATATATCGATCGCACTTGCAGTGCCCGCCTGATCGCAAAATGCGCCTGTCCCTATCCAATCAAATCGTGATGAGATAGGGAAAGTGTAATTACAGCAACATGTGTTCGTTTTTTGAAGAACGGTTTTAAGCGATAAAACTTGTTATTGTTGATGATATTTCAGACAAGTTTCGACTTCGTGTTTTGAACCCAAGATTACGGCCACGCGTTGATGAATGTCGGTGGGCATTATTTCCATAATGCGTTGATAACCGGTGCTGCTTAACCCGCCGGCTTGTTCGATCAAAAAGCTCATTGGATTGGCTTCATACATCAGGCGGAGTTTATTCGGTTTGTTTGGATCTTTATTGTCGGTTGGGTACATAAATATCCCACCACGGCAAAGCACACGATGCACATCGCCGACCATTGCGGCAATCCAGCGCATATTAAAATTCTTGCCACGAGTACCAGGTTTACCCTGCAGCAGGTCGGCAATGTATGCTTGCATACCCGGTTGCCAGTGCCGTTGATTCGACATATTAATGGCGAACTCGGACGTCACACCCGGCACTGCAACTTCTTCTTCGGTCAGTAAAAAACCACCATAAGTCTTATCTAAGGTATAAAACTTAGTGCCTTTACCGGTGGTGAGCGCCAGCATCGTGGATGGGCCATACAGCACATAACCCGCGGCAATTTGTTTGGTGCCCGGCTGCAAAAACTGGGCTTGATCAGCGGCATCGATGTCGATGCAAGCAGGTAAAATTGAAAAAATGGTGCCAATCAGGCTATTGATGTCCGTGTTAGACGAGCCATCAAGCGGGTCAAAAGTAACCAAAAATTTGCCTGAAGGGTTACCCGCTACCGTGTGGTCTTCTTCTTCGGAAGAAATCGCCTTGACCATGCCGGTTTCTAGCAACATGTCTTTAAGCAGTTCATTGGCGATGACGTCGAGTTTTTTTTGTGTTTCGCCTTGAATATTTTCATCGAGAGTCGAGCCTAATACTCCTGCCAGCTCACCTTGACCGACACGAAAGGAAATTTCCTTACAGGCCGCCAAAATTGTCTTAATTAATGAAATCAGGTCGGTATCAACTCCGTCCTGCCTTAATACGGGAGCCAGTCGGCGCATGCTGTAATCCTTTTGCTGTTGCTGTAGGGCGGGTCTGCCACAGTTGAAGATAGATTTGATCGATACCGCAGACACCGGCTCCTAGTGTAAAGAAGTTCGCGAAAAATTACAGTTTTTCAGCCGCTTTTATTTGCTTCTGTTCCAAAGCGCTTTTGTTACAATGCGGCATCTGGGCTGCGCTTTATCGTGGCAGCCGTTGTCAAAAGGGAAATACATGCATATTCATATTCTGGGTATTTGTGGCACTTTTATGGGCGGTATTGCCGCGATTGCCAAGGCCATGGGGCATAAGGTGACGGGCTCTGACGCGAATGTGTATCCGCCGATGAGCATCCAGCTTGCAGAGCTTGGTATCGAACTGACCCAAGGTTATGACGTCAGCCAATTTGAGCCAGCGCCAGATTTAGTGATTATTGGCAATGCCATGTCACGCGGTAATCCGGCGGTAGAGTTTGTCCTCAATCGCAATTTGCCGTACTCGTCAGGCCCACAGTGGTTGGCAGAGCATGTGTTGCAAAGTCGTTGGGTGTTCGCGGTAGCGGGCACCCATGGTAAAACCACCACCACGTCAATGTTGGCTTGGATTTTGGAATACGCAGGCTTGAAACCGGGTTTTCTGATTGGCGGTATTCCACAGAATTTTGATGTTTCGGCCCGATTAGGCGACGCGCCGTTTTTTGTGATTGAAGCCGATGAATACGACACCGCGTTTTTTGACAAACGCAGCAAGTTTGTCCATTACCGGCCACGTACCTTAATTATCAATAACTTGGAATACGATCATGCTGATATTTTCCCCGATTTAGCCGCCATTCAGCGCCAGTTCCATCATTTATTGCGGATGGTGCCGGGCAATGGTTTGGTCTTGTCGCCTGCCAATGTGCCCGCCATTGACGAAACTTTAACGATGGGCTGCTGGAGTGAACAGCAGCGCTCTGGCAGCGACTGGCAAACGGAGTTGCTGAGTAAAGATGGCAGCGCATTTCGGGTGAGTTTACACGGCGAATTATTAGGTGAAGTGCACTGGGGTTTAACCGGACAGCATAGTGTTGACAATGGCCTGATGGCTCTTGCCGCAGCCCGCCACGCCGGAGTGCCGGTCAACGTTGCGATTGAAGCGTTAAATTCGTTTATTGCCCCCAAAAGGCGGATGGAGCTTAAAGGCACTGTGGCCGATATTGCGATTTATGATGATTTTGCGCATCACCCGACAGCGATTGAAACGACGCTGGCTGGGCTTCGAAACAAAGTGGGCGAAAAGCGTATTCTCGCCGTACTAGAACCACGCTCGAATACCATGCGCCTCGGTGTCCACAAAGCGGCCTTGCCGGCCTCACTGCATACCGCCAATCAGGTGTTTTTGTTCGAACCGGCCAATTCCGGTTGGTCGCTGGCTGACGTGGCGACCGCTTGTGATCCGCAGGCGCAAGTGAGTACTGATATCGCGGCGTTAGTCAGCTTGATTGTCGATACTGCCGGTCACGGCGATTCAATTGTGATTATGAGCAATGGTGGTTTTGGCGGTATTCATGACAAACTACTCGATGCCTTAAAGAAAAAATGGGAACACTGATGACAATTTCACCCGCTAACACCATGCCGACATTACCGGATAAAGAAGTGACACTGGCTTTTACCGGTGCTTCTGGCGCGTTATATGGCTGGCGGTTACTGCAGTGTTTATTGGCGCAAAACGTCAAAGTGCATTTATTGATTTCTAGCGCCGCCCGCGTGGTTTTTGCCACCGAGCACAACTTAAAATTTAATGGCAATCCGCAAAGCGCTCAGCAGCAGCTGGTTGAAATGTTGCAATGTAGCCCCGATTTATTAGCGGTATACGGTAAGGACGATTGGTTCTCTCCAGTAGCATCGGGTTCTGCCGCGCCTAAAACTATGGTGGTGTGCCCGTGCTCGACCGGCACTGTGGCGGCAATCGCCTATGGCATGAGCGACAATTTGATAGAGCGTGCGGCTGACGTAGTGATTAAAGAGCAAGGGCAACTGATTTTAGTGCCGCGCGAAACGCCACTTAGTGCTTTGCATCTGGAGAATTTACTGAAGCTGGCCAAGCTTGGCGTGACGATCATGCCCGCTGCGCCAGGCTTTTACCATCAGCCACAAAGTATTGAAGATTTAATCGATTTTATGGTGGCGCGAATACTCGACCATCTCAAGCTGCCGCAAGACATAATGCCGCGCTGGGGTTATGCGCCCGCGCCAGCACATGGCAGCACTTCACAAGGGGAATAATTTGACGCTCGCGCTTGATATTCAGCACCTGAAAAAGACCTATAAAAGTGGCACTGTCGCACTTTGTGGCATTAACCTCCAAGTACAACAAGGTGATTTTTTTGCATTACTCGGGCCTAATGGTGCCGGTAAAAGCACCTGTATTGGCATTATTAGTTCGCTGGTGAATAAAAGCTCCGGTTCGGTGAAAGTGTTTGATTATGACATTGACACTGCGCTAGAAGACGCCAAAAGTCAGCTAGGTTTGGTGCCGCAGGAATTTAACTTCAACCAGTTTGAAACGGTGCTGCAAATTGTGGTGAATCAGGCGGGTTATTATGGTGTGCCAAAAGCCATCGCTTTAGTGCGGGCGGAAAAATACTTAGGGCAGCTTGGGCTTTGGGAAAAACGGCATGCCCGTTCCCGCGAGTTATCCGGCGGCATGAAGCGACGGCTGATGATTGCGCGGGCGTTAATGCACGAACCGAAGTTATTAATTCTCGATGAGCCAACCGCCGGTGTGGATATCGAGCTGCGCCGCTCGATGTGGGAATTTCTAAAAGAAATTAACAAGCAAGGCGTGACGATTATTCTGACCACCCATTATCTGGAAGAAGCGGAAAGCCTTTGTCGGAATATCGCCATTATTAATCATGGCCAAATTGTCGAAAACACCAGTATGAAATCGTTGCTGGCCAAATTGACCAAAGAAACTTTTGTGCTGGATTTGGCCGCGGCTGCCACGGTCACTGAGCTGGATGGTTTTATGCTACGGCAAATAGATGAACAGACGTTAGAGATTGATGTCGCCAAAGGGCAGGGGGTTAATGCGGTATTTGCGGCGTTATCGGCGCGAGGCATTGAAGTGCTGTCGATGCGAAATAAATCGAATCGATTAGAAGAATTGTTCGTCAGGCTGGTGGAAAACGGTCAGGGAGTAACAGCATGAGTCACACCACGAACTGGATCGCATTTCAGAGCATTATCAATAAAGAAACCAACCGTTTTATGCGGATTTGGGTGCAGACGTTAGTGCCACCGGCAATCACCATGACGTTGTATTTTCTTATTTTTGGCACGTTAATCGGTTCGCGTATCGGCGATATGGGTGGTTTTACCTATATGGAATTTATTGTGCCTGGCCTGATTATGATGTCGGTGATCACAAATTCGTACGCCAATGTAGCGTCGAGTTTTTTTAGTGCTAAATTTCAGCGTAATGTGGAAGAGCTACTGGTGGCGCCAGTGCCAAATTACGTGATTGTGCTGGGTTTTGTTGGGGGGGGCGTGGCGCGTGGTGTGCTGGTTGGTCTGATTGTCACATTGTTGAGTTTGTTTTTTGTGGATATTCGCATTCACCATTTGTTGGTGATTATGGCCACCGTGGTGCTGACATCGGCGCTGTTTGCGTTGGGCGGACTAATCAACGCAATCTACGCCAAGACGTTTGACGATATCAGTATGATACCAACTTTTGTATTGACGCCATTAACCTATTTAGGCGGTGTATTTTATTCACTTTCTCTGTTACCGGGGTTCTGGCAACAGGTGGCTGCTGCGAATCCAATCGTTTATATGGTGAACGCGTTTCGGTATGGATTTTTGGGTGTATCTGATGTCAATATTGTGGTTGCTTTTGCCGTTATGCTTGGAATGATTACCCTGTTATTCTCGATTGCAATGCATTTAATTAATAAAGGTATTGGGCTTCGAAGTTAACCACCGGACAGCCACCCACTCATCTGTTCCGACCAGTTTGTGGCTGGATGATAGTTTTTTGCAGACTTTTATCAGGTCATAAAGTACAGTGACCTCCTTTTGACTTACTGTTTTTCGGCGTTACGGGTGTGGACCTGCTGACGGCCTGAAGTAACCCGGTGAGAGTATATGACCGAACCTAAACGCCAGGCTGAGGCCTCAGAAGACGCACTTTGGCGCATTTTTACCGTGCCGGAAGCCCCAGATTCAACGCTCAGTATTATCGAACAAAATATTTCGCAAAACCTGGCGGGTTTTCTGCGTGAAAGTATTGTTGCCGTTGAAAAACCGCTCTGGCAAATCGAACGTGATTTCCAAGCCTACCAGATACCGACACAGCCGAAATTTGTCTCGGATTATGCTGAAAATATTATGCAAAAGTTGGTTGCGCATTCTGTGCATACCGCGGCGCCTAGTTTTATTGGTCATATGACGTCTGCTTTACCGTATTTTGTGTTGCCACTGTCGAAAATGATGGTCGGTTTAAATCAGAATTTGGTCAAAATCGAAACATCCAAAGCTTTTACTCCGCTCGAACGCCAAGTGCTCGGCATGATGCATCACTTGGTGTACGGCGAAACGGAAGGTTTTTATAAAAAGTGGCTGCACAGTGCCAACCACTCATTAGGGGCATTTTGCTCGGGTGGTACCGTGGCTAATATGACCGCACTGTGGATTGCTCGTAACCGGTTATTGCGCCCCGATGGCGATTTTAAAGGGGTTGCCAAAGAAGGGCTGTTCCGCGCCATGCGCCATTATGGTTATCAGGATTTAGCCATTCTCGTATCGGAACGTGGCCATTATTCACTGCGTAAAACAGCGGATATTCTTGGTATTGGCCGCGACATGCTGATCCCGGTGAAAACCGACGCCCATAATAAAGTCGATAGCGTTGAAATGCGCCGGGTTGCCGCTGAGCTCGCGGCGCGCTCCATTCGGGTTATGGCCATTGTCGGGGTGGCAGGCACCACAGAAACCGGTAATGTTGACCCGTTAGATGAGCTGGCCGATTTAGCCATAGAGCTTAATTGTCATTTCCATGTTGATGCAGCTTGGGGCGGCGCGACGTTACTTTCTGATAAATATCGTTATTTACTCAAAGGCATTGAGCGGGCTGATTCAGTAACCATCGATGCCCACAAACAAATGTATGTACCGATGGGGGCGGGCATGGTGGTGTTTAAACATCCGTCAGCGGCGCATGCCATTGAACATCACGCCGAATATATTTTACGCAAAGGGTCGAAAGACTTAGGTAGCCAGACGCTGGAAGGCTCACGTCCCGGTATGGCGATGCTGGTGCATGCTTGTTTGCAGGTGATTGGCCGTGATGGTTATGAAATTCTCATAAACCGCAGTTTAGAAAAAGCCCGCTATTTCGCAGGTTTGATTGATTTACATGCTGATTTTGAACTGATTACTGCGCCGGAACTTTGTTTATTAACCTATCGTTATGTGCCAGCCAAGGTGCAACATGCGTTACGCAAAGCACTGGCGGACGGCGAACGAGATCGGGTGCAGAAGTTTAACGAGCTGATCAGCGGCCTGACCAAGTTTATTCAAAAACGCCAGCGTGAAGAGGGGAAATCTTTTGTTTCGCGCACAAGGTTAAAACCGCAACTGTATCAGCGTCAGGATATGGTGGTGTTTCGGGTGGTGCTAGCAAATCCACTCACCACCGACAATATCTTGCATGAAGTGCTGGCCGAGCAGATTGAGTTAGCGGCGATGGATAAAGAATTTTTGCCAAAATTATTGGCATTAAGTAGTCATTAGCAGAACAAGTGCCGCTCAACTCAGTTTCATAAAGGGTTGAGCGGTGCACCTGTGGCAACCAACAAACGGTTAGCCGTGTCGGTTGCTGCAGCAAGCGGGGCCAGCCACAGGACCATTGGCAACCCGATGTCCTGTAATTAAGCAGGCCGTTATTTGGTATATTTCACTACAATGACCCGCTGCGCGCTGTCGAGTTTTTTGTTGCAAACGTGGTAACGCATATTCGAACCGACCACGGTTGCCTGCGTGAGGCAGCTCATGTGCTGCGCTTTAACACCGTATAATGCCCGGCGCTCGTCAATTTTTCCTTGTACCATTTGCATTTGATCTGCTGGCAGTTTCGCGGTTAATTGCTCATATGCTTTTTGCCACTCTGGTACTTTTTGCTCTAATGCCAAACCCATCCAGATTAACCCTTCTAGGGTGTCTGCTTTGGTGCCGGTGCCAGTCAGGTAGAAGTTGCCAACCATAAACTGGGCAATTTTTTCACCGTAGGTGGCGTATTTCAGTAATGCATCAAACGACTTGGCTTTATCGTCATGCTGCGCATTACGTAGTGCCAGCTGATATTCATTGTTGTATTCCATGTCATTCATGATGACTTCTTGTTTTTCCATTGCTTGCGCCGTCGAAGCGCCTAGACACAGCAATACAGTCAATAATAATTTACGCATATTTCACACTCCTTTGGTTGATTGCGCCGATTATAGCCATGCCGCTGAATAAAGTTCGCTATTTTGTTTTACAAATTGTAAATATTTAGCAGCGCAAAGAGTGCGTCAATGTAGTGACCGAGATTAAAGCTGCCATCTTTTGTGCAAACGGCTGTGCGCTTGCCCAACACAGCTACTCGCCATCAGATGGTTTTGCGACGGCTGCGGATGTGTCAATACATGTTCATTATTTGAAGTAGGAATGATGGTTAAAGACTCAAAATCCAATACCAAATGGGCAAAGTGACAAAGCTGAGCATTAAACCAAAACCTATCAGATTAGCCACCATGCGAGGCGCAAGGCCCGCCATTATGGCAATAGCGCCGGCGGAAATCATCGGTGGCATGGCAGCTTCAAACACTGATACCGTAACCGCTTTCCCTTCAAGCCCAAGTGCGTAACAGCCCACATACACCAATAGCGGCATTAGCAGCAGCTTGATGGCGATGCCACTCAGTAACGGCGACAAGCGCTCACCGCCCAATGTAAAGCGTAATGTAAAGCCCACCGCAACCATAATGAGCGGCACCAGTGTTAGCGCCAAATTATCGACCAGCGCTTGAAACAACGGTGGATAAGTAACATTTCGTAACAATAGCGCGGCAATAAGTGCCAGAAAGGGCGGAAAGGACAAGATTTTTAGACTGACCGATTTCACCGTCGCTTTTTCCGCAGTTTGGCTAAAGGCCGCGGCGAGGATGGTGGAATAAGTCGCAAGGGCAACAAAAGAGCCAACTTGATCGTAAATCAGCGCATAAGGCAGATAATCACCACCAAAAAAGGCTTCAATCATTGGGAAGCCTAAAAATGAGGTGTTGCCCAGTGGCAGCACAATCAACAGCGCGGCGGTGATGTCGCGACTCCAGCCGAATATTCTGCTTAATAACAAGACGGTCGCCACCACGACCAACAACAACAGCCAGGGCACAATAGCCGGGATCAACAAGGCGGTGGAAAAGTGCAATGATGGAATTTTCTGAAAAATCAGTGCCGGCAGCGCGATATAAAGCACAAATGCATTCAGGATCAGTGGCGTATCGTCGCTAAACTTAGGCACCCGCCGAATCAAAACGCCGATACACAGATATAGCAAAATGAGAAAAAAGTTATCCAACAGGGGCTCCGCACAGCAATAGCCCGCACTTTTCAGAACATGCAGGCAACCAAGATAGACAGATAATACTGTTAAGCCGCTTCGACCGCTATGCGACTTCGGTGGAATATGCTGTTTTCGTTTAATCGAACGCCCCGATGCGCCGCAGTGGCAAATCGATAAAGCTTTGAGGTAGCCATTCGAGCAGTAGTGGTTGTGCGGCATCGGCAACGGATTCATCGCTTACATCCTTGCCTGTGCCATAGTTTATTTGCGCGTTGGCGTTTAAATTGACATTGGCCAGCAGCAGAAAGCGGCTGCCTTTGGCAATTTTTTTGCCGGTCATTCGACTGCGTGAAAACGCCACCGTTTCAGCTTGCCCTTGCGTCAACAATCGGCGTGTCGTTGGATGGTTGGCATAACTTGCCCGACCTAACCAGTAGCTTAAATGGAAATACTCGCCTGTTGCTGTCACCTCAAATAAGGTCAAACCCAAATCAACATCTTGTTTATTGATTTTTATGTGTAACTCGCCACTAAAAGTACCGGCGATTTCCATCTCCTCAAGCAGTGGGGTACTCATCAGCGCCAGCCCATTTTCTAGAGTAAAGGCGTTTTGCTGAATAGGCCACGGATAATAATGTTGGTTAAAACTTTGGCTACGATCTTTAAAATCAATTTGTTGGAGAGCGACGACCGGCTTTTTTGTCGGGGCACTTTGCAATGCATAAAAACCGGATGCGGTTTTATCACCAAAATAAAAACGTTGTTGTGCAGAAAGTGCTGCCATCGATGGCGCGTGCGCCCAGCGATTTGTCCCCATCAACTGATAGTTGATTTTGTCTTTGAGCAACGAAGGTTTTGCCTTGCCTTTCAGCACATAGTCAAACCAGCCAAATGTCAGCACTGATATATCAATGTGAGCAACTGGGTCCAGTTGATAGTCGCGCAAGGTAGTCGTTGAAGTGCCATGTTGCGCGCTAAAATGATCATAAGGGCCAATCACCAGATAATGCTCGGCGCCTGGGTTATTCGCCGTATGGTCTTTGAGATATTGCAACGCAGAAATTTGGCCATCATCGTAATAGCCCGTCAGAGTTAATATTGGAATATTCAGCTTGGCGTATTCGGCGGCAGTGGGCACCAACCGTTGCCAATAGTCATCAAAAGCCGGATGTTGCAGCCATTTTTGCAGCCATGGATTTGGCTGTCCGGCAATTTGGTCAAAGTCACGATAAGCACGACCACTTTGGTACCAGCGCTCATTCACAGCATTCCAGTTTTGTGTGTTGTAGGCGTTGTTGTCGTTATAACGGCCGTTGCTGACAAAAAATGGCCAGGCGTAATTGGCATTTAGGAAAATATTATTCTCCATCGGTAATCCTTGGCCCGGGATAGCCGCGACGGCCGGTACCATCGTTTTGAGTGCTTTGGGCAGGTTTTTTGCGGCCGCCCATTGGGTGAAGCCAAGATAACTGCCACCATACATCGCCACTTGGCCATCACACCAAGGCTGGCGACTGAGCCAGTCAATCACGGCGGTTACATCTGATGTTTCATTTTCGTACGGGGTGATTTTCTCTGTACTTAGTCTTTTTCCACGCGAGTCCGACACCACGCCGACATAACCATGAGCGGCGGCGGCAATGGCATGCTGTAAATTGCCTTTTTCGTCGGCGTAAATGGATGCACTTAAGATGGCAGGTTGCGGCTGCACTTGCCGTTTGCTACGAACCACCATGGCTGAAAGCTTAATCCCCGCGGGCGTGGTGATCATCACTTGTGTATCCATGATGTAACGCTGCTGGCGGTCCATGTCCACCAAAGGCTCGGCTAGTTGCAGTACTTGTGATAGCAGATAATAGTCGGCATAAGCGCTGAAATAACGACGTTGCAACTCGGTAATCGTATTTGCATGGTCATTTTCACTTACCTTGGGCGTTGTATCACTCCCAATGACCGCTTTTTCAGTCGGGTTTGCCGCTGTTTTGAGCTGACTTTGCTGCGAAATAGCTGCGAGTATCTGCTGATGTAACTGTTGTAATTGCTCAATATTTGGCGCTGGATTGCTGCTGGCAAAGGCGGTCGCTTGGTGCGCTTGTTGATCAGTTAACGGACTGATGTATTTCTTAAAAACCAATGACAAAGCATGTTTCAAATCAGTGTTGGTTAGGCGGGCGCGAGCCAATAATTCATATGGCATCAACGCAAATGGGTTGGCGTTTGCGCGCTGTTGTTGTTGTTCGCTGCGCCATTGTTGCAAGATGGTGAGGGCTGTTTGATGTTCATTAAGCAGCAGTTGCAAGCGTAGTTGTTGCAACTTCGGGGCTGCGACGAGCAAACTGCGGATCAAAGTCCGATCTTTTTCAGTCAGCTCAACGCCTTGTTCGAGGGTTGGTAATGGCTGCGGTTGCCAAACCGGGACTGGCGTATTTGCCATGCAAAAGGGTGTCAGTAGCAAACTACTGAGCAACAGAGGTATTGCCAGAAAGTTGCATGTCGCCGATTGAGCCTTCTTCTTGCTAAGACAAGTTATCGCAAAACCCCGATTTAAAAAAAACGCCGGGGTCAAAACTTTGGCTAGACACGCCAGTACAACAAAAATTTCTACAGATAAACCCTTCACTATTAAACCCTTCACTGCTGAATCCTTCGTAGTTAAAAATAGGGATGACAAACGAATGATGAGTCTGAAGCTTTACGTCTGTGAGGTCGTGATCGAGAGGTGATTTTTTGTGACCAAAAGTGATTCGGTGCTAAAACAGGGTATGATTTTGCAAATTTGTTTGTAAGAAGCGATTAGGCGATGTTGTGGCAACTGGCGCAGATGCAATTTTGTGATGATAAACATCTGCTGTGGCGTGATGGCGAGCACATTCAGCTGGAGCCCAAACCCGCAGAAGTACTGGCCTATTTTTGCCGACATCCGGGACGGCTAATCAGCCGTGATGAATTTATCGCCGAAGTGTGGCAAGGCCAGCTGGTCACCGACAATGCCATTAACCGGATCATCGCTAAGTTACGCAAGTCGTTGGGGGATTCGGCCAAACAAAGCGAACTGATCATTACTTTGCCGCGCAAGGGGTATCGTTTTATCGCACCGGTATCGCTGGCGGTGACGCCCGTCGCTGAGTCAACCTTCAACCAACCCGTTCGCATCGAAGCCGCTCGTAACCAAGCTGTTCTGTTAGAGAGTCGCGATATTCAAGCCCAAACGCAGCCTGAGGTGCAAAGCGTCGCTGCAGCCCAAAGTCGCTTTCAAACAAATAAGATCAAAAGTCATCAGCGTTCAGGCTGGTGGGTACTGTGGGTCATTTTGGCGCTGCTGGCAGTTGTCGGTTTTGGCGCCGCTATTTGGCAACAGCAACATCACCCTAGTCAAACGCCTGCTAGTTTTAAACTGACACCTTTGACGCGGGAGAGTGGCGAAGAGCTGATGCCCGCGTTGGCGCCGAATAGTCGCTCGCTGATTTATTCGGCCTATCAAGGCCGGTGGCTAGCGTTATATTTAAAAGATCTGCAAAGTAGTGAAATTAGCTTGCTGAGTAACGAACCTGGTCACTCGAGCAATGGTGCTTGGTCGAATGATGGTCGCCAATTTGTCTATTTTTACCATAATATGCAAACCTGCGCGCTCAAACTGATTGAATTTCCGACAGCAAAACAAGCACAACTTTCTCAACCGAGATTCGCTCAACCGACAATTGTTCAGTCGAAAATTGCTCAGTCGAAAATGTCACAACTCACCACAGTTCAACCAAAAGTCGTGCATCTATGCCCGATTGGCAGTTTTGGCAATGTTGCCTTTAGCCATGATGGCACGACGTTGATTTACAGTGAAAGTCAGGGCCGAGGTACTGCCTATCAGATCTATTTGAAAGATTTGACCACGGGGGAGATTAAAAAACCAGCTCAGCCACCGCTATTTTTGGCCGGGAATGTCGAATTTGATTTGCATCCAACACAATCGCAATTGCTTATTGCATCCCCTGACAAAGCGCAGCAACTCGCCTACTACCTGCTGGATTTGCCTAGTAATACCCTGCGTCATTTATTCAATAAAAAAGACTGGCTCTGTTGTCCCATCTGGGATCAACAAGGACGCAACGTGTTACAAACCGATGCCTCACCGTCAAATCAGTTACTGCAATTTGCGTTGGACGGAAAGGCGCTACCTACAGTGTTTAGCACAGGGCATGGCATTGACAAACTGCGCCGTGCCGGCGACGGTGTCAGTTATGTTTATTCTGGATGGATTGCAGGGCGCGAGATCCATTATCAAGAGCGTCACGGTGCGCCAGCCAGTAGGCTGATATCATCCTCGGTCAGTGATTCGATGCCGCGAATAGCGCACCAACAACAACAGCTGGCTTTTGTATCTGATCGCAGCGGCAGCCGGGAGATTTGGCTGCATCAAATCGACAGTGGCAAAAACAGCAAACTCAGTCATTTCAACCGCAATGACTGGGTGTACGATGTGCAATGGTCGCCGGACGATAGCCAGCTCGCCGTGTTGTTGAGCAGTGAAATTCAACTACTGGATATTGCGACCGGGCAGAGCAGCACAGTCAAACTCCCGCCTCAGGAAATTCGCGGCTTGTCGTGGGTTAATCAGCAAACGCTGGCGTTTAGTTTGCTACACCAGCAGCAGTGGCGGTTGTACCATTATCAACTGACTTCGGCACAATTACAGTTACAACCTGGGGAATGGGCGTACGCCAGCTATGATGCCATGACCGGCCAAGTCATTCACATCAATCAACAACAGCAACTATTTCTGGCTGAGCAATTTCTGCCGTTAGAGTTGCCCGCTTTTGTTGAACGTAACCGTCGATTTTATTTTAGTTTTTTTGCGGGGCACCTATATTATTTACAAAAGCCGTTACCAGAAAAGTCACAAAAGCTTTCGTCGACGCCGTTAGAGATTTCATTATCGCAGGGCTCTGAAAAGCAATTACCGGCGCAAACGCAACAATCAGCGGACGTAAAAGCGACGATGGGTTTTGATCTTATTCAATATGATATTGCTACAGCATCGGGTAAAACTATCCAAAGGGTCACGGCTGACACCATCTTTAGTGTCGGTCATCACGGCGTGTATTTTACTGTTGATAAAGCGCCGGAAGCTGACATATTTTTGGTGCGTCCGGCACAATGATCGTTGGTTCTAAAAAGCGGCGGCGGCTAACATCCACACTAGGTCTCGCCCTCTGGATCTCGATTGCTGGCGGATGAGATACCGATAGTTAGATCGCTCGCGGGCAAAAACTCGGGTTGCCACAACATTGCAACCAATTGCTCTTTGGCTTTTTTCGGCAGTTGTTTGAGTTTAAATTCCCACTGACTAGCAACACTGCGATTGGTGGCTTGTTGTTGCCAGACCAGCTCTAGTGCCTCTTTGCCGCGTAGCGCTTTGGCGCCGCCTTTTAGCTCGCCCCGATGTTGGCGCAATCGTCTGGCGGGATCGGTACTGATGCCGGTGTACAACACGCCTTGGCTAGTTCGAACTATATAGACAAACCAGGCGCTGCACTTGGGCTTGCTGTTAAAACCAACTTCCAGATCAGCAGGTTGCGTTGTTTTGGCAAGTTCAGACATTCGGGCTTGATATCCTGCAAAGGTTGGTTCTGCTATACTGCCGTCCTGTGATGGCTGCCGTTTGTGGTGGCGCCAAATGGCCGCTACCGGCCTTGTTTCTAAAGGACAATTATGCAATTTGCAGATTTGGCGTTAAACGCGCTTATCTTAAAGGCAATCGCCGAGCAGGGCTACCAAAGCCCAACCCCAATTCAGCAAAAAACCATTCCGGTGATCCTACAAGGCAAAGATGTGCTGGGTGGGGCGCAAACCGGCACTGGCAAAACTGCCGCTTTTACGTTGCCTATTCTGCAACAACTGATTGAAAATCCTAAAACACTGCAACCGAAACAAATTCGTTGTCTGGTGTTAACGCCCACCCGAGAACTGGCGCAACAAGTGGCGGACAACATTGCCGCTTATGCCCGCCATTTGCCGCTCAAAACTGCGGTGTTTTATGGCGGCGTGTCAGTCAACCCGCAGTTAGATGCCGCGGACGCGGGTTTAGATATTCTAATTGCAACGCCTGGCCGGTTACTTGATCACATGCACCAAGGCACCATCAGCTTATTTGAATTGGAAGTGTTGGTGCTGGACGAAGCAGACCGCATGCTGGATATGGGCTTTATTCATGATATTAAACGCATCATGGCAAAACTACCGCCCAAGCGCCAAACGTTATTGTTTTCGGCCACTTTCTCAAAAGAAATCAAAGCGCTGGCGGATACCTTGCTCAATTCCCCTGAGCTGATTGAAGTAGCCACTGCCAATTCCGCTTCTGCCCAAGTGCAGCAATTAGCCTTTCGAGTTGATTCGCAGCGCAAACGTGAGCTGCTGTCGCACGTCATTGGTGCCCGCAATTGGCAACAAGTGCTTATTTTCAGCCGCACTAAACATGGCGCGGATAGGCTCAGTAAACAGCTGGCGCTGGATGGTATTGAAGCGGCGTCGATCCACGGTGATAAAAGCCAAGGCCATCGCACCAAGGTGCTGCAAGATTTTAAAAATGGCAAGCTACGGGTGTTGGTTGCCACCGATATTGCTGCACGCGGCCTCGATATCGAAGATTTACCCATTGTGGTGAATTACGATTTACCGCATATCGCCGAAGATTACGTGCATCGAATTGGCCGTACCGGCCGGGCCGGGCGTTTTGGCCTTGCCGTCACCTTAGTGACGCCGGACGATTTAACCATGCTTGGGCAAATTGAAAAGATGATCAAGCAGGTGATAGAGCAGCAGGTATTACCGGGTTATGAGCATAATCCTAAATTTAACCACTCCAGCAAAGCTAAAGACGATCAGGCGGATGCGGAGGTGAAAATGAAAAAAACGCAGAGCAATAGCCGTAAGTTATCGATTGAAAAATCTAAACTGCGAGCTGCGGCCCTTGGTAAAAAACGGCCTTAAACACTTCTCACCATGTTTTACTAAATGTCTCAGCACATTTTCACTAGATGTCTCACAATGTGTCTCAAAACAGGTTTGAAGACATCTGCGGTAACAGCACTTGCTGGCCTGCCAGAGCAGGCCAGAGCAGGCCAGGCCAGACGTAAGCGCTGTGGTTCAAGTTTGCTTTAGCCATCGACCGGCGTGCTGGGGCTACGCAGTGTCAGTTGATAAAAAGCTAAATCTAGCCATCGTCCAAATTTAAAACCAGCCTGGGTAATAGTTCCGCTGTGAACAAAACCCAATTTTTGATGCAAGGCAATGCTACCGTGGTTGCTGGCATCAATACCACCAATCAACAGATGATAATTTTGCTCTTCTGCAGCAGCAATTAAACGCTGCAACATAATTTTGCCATAACCCTTGCCCTGATGGTCAGGGTGAACATAGACCGAATGTTCCACTGAATATTTAAACGCCGGAAAGGCCCGAAAAGTACCGTAGCTGCCAAAAGCCAACAATATACCGTCGGCATTTTTCAGTCCCCACACCGGAAAGTTGCCAGCGGCCTTGTTGGCGAACCACTGTTGCATGGTCGCCATGGTTCTGGGGTTGTATTCATAAAGTGCCGTGGTATGCAAAATAGCGTGGTTAAAAATTTCCAGCATCGCTGCTGCGTCGGTATCAAACTGGCACAGGGCAAGTGTCATCATTGATCCTAGGGTTAAGCGCGGTACAGGGTTTTGATCAGATGAAAACCAAATTGGGTTTTCACCGGACCATGAATTTCCAAAATTGGTTTTTTAAAGACCACATCATCAAAAGCCTTCACCATTTGACCTGGGCGGAACTCGCCCAAATCACCGCCTTTTTTACCTGAAGGGCACAAGGAATGCTTTTTGGCTAAATCGTGAAAACTGGCACCTTTGGCCAATAACTGTTTCAGTTTTTCGGCTTCTGCCGAGGTTTTCACCAGGATATGACAAGCACAGGCTTTAGCCATTGATAAACTCCTAACGGGATAACAAAGGGCGCGCGACGGCGACGCGGCCGCACAGTTTAATGGAAAAAAACGTCGGTTAACAGCATCGGTTTGGAACCGTTTTGAGCAGTATTTTTAAGCAAGATGCAGTTTGCAATTGACAGACGAGGTCGAATATTAGTAAAGCTATGTTTTATAAAAATAAAAACAGGAATCAAGTGATGGGTAGGTGGATTTTAAGAGTACTGCTGCTGCTTTTAGCGGCTATTGCCGTGCTGGCGGTGAATGCGATCTGGTTGAAACCGTTTTCTAGCCGGGTATTTTATGAGCGGGTTTTTCTGGAGTATGGCCTGCAAAGCCCTGAGCTTTTGACACAATTGCGGCTGCTGGAAAGTATCGGTATTCGTAGCCACAACGCTAAACTGGACGACCGCTCGCAACAGGCAGGTGATGCGCAGCAAGCGAAAGTGGAAGCAGATTTGAGCACACTTCGCCAGTATGACCGCAGCGGCATGACCGAACCAGAAAAGTTAAGCTATGACATGCTGGAATGGTTTATGGCGCATAGCGTTGAAGGGAAACAATGGCGTTATCACGGTTATCCGGTGAATCAGCTATTTGGTGTGCAAAATTCGTTACCGAATTTTATGGTTAACAGTCACCCGCTGCATGATTTAACCGATGCCGAGCATTACATTGCGCGTCTGGAACAATTCCAACGGGTGTTTTTGCAAGTGGTGGAAGATTTGCAAATCAGGGCCAATAAAGGCGTGATGCCACCGCGATTTGTACTGGAAAAAGTATTGGCGGAAATGCAGGGTTTTACCGCAGGTCCGGTGGAGCAGCAGTTGCTGTATAAACATTTCGCCGACAAAGTGGTGAACATCGAGGGTATTGACGACCAAACGGCCATTACTCTGAAACACAAAGTTGCCGCGGCGATAGAACATTCGGTGTTGCCCGGTTATCAGCATTTAACCGAGTACTTGCAAGCCTTATTACCGAAAACCAGCACCGATGACGGTGTTTGGAAGTTACCCAATGGCGATGCTTATTACGCTTATATGCTTAAACAGCACACCACCACCGATTTAACACCAGCGCAAATTCATCAGTTAGGCTTGGCTGAAGTCGCCAGGATCCAACAAGAAATGTTGGTTACCCTGCATGCACAAGGGCGCAGCGGTGACAATGTTGCAGCCATGATGAAAGCGTTAGGTGATGACCCGAGCTTTTTGTACCCAGACACCACACAAGCGCGGTTACAAATTCTGGCCGACTATAAAACAATCCTAGCCGACATTAACACCAGACTGGAAGGTACATTTCATATCCGGCCCAAAGCAGATATGGATGTGCAACGGGTGCCTGAGTTTAGTGAAAAAACTGCACCTGGCGCCTATTACAACGGCCCGGCGATGGATGGTTCAAGGCCTGGGGTGTTTTATGCCAATTTGTATGACATCAAGGCGACGCCAAAATTCAGTATGAAGACACTCGCGGTGCATGAAGGCATTCCTGGCCACCATTTCCAAATTGCCATTCAGCAAGAGCTGCAAGGCTTACCGACCTTCCGCAAGATTTTGCCTTTTACCGTGTATGCTGAAGGGTGGGCGCTTTACACAGAAAAACTGATGGCTGAACTTGGCTTATATCAGGATGACCCGTTTAGCGATTTAGGGCGGTTACAGGCTGAATTATTCCGGGCGATCCGGTTGGTGGTGGATACCGGCATTCATCATCATCGCTGGACGCGCGCGCAAGCCATCGACTATATGGCCAGTAATTCCGGCATGGCAGCCTCAGATGTCGAAGCGGAAATAGAGCGTTATATTGTGATGCCAGGCCAAGCTTGTGCATACAAAATTGGCATGCTGAAAATTCTGGAACTGCGCAATAAAGCGCAAACTGAATTAGGCGACAAATTTAAGCTCACAGATTTTCATGATGTGGTGCTGAAAAATGGCTCAATGCCAATTGCCATTTTAGAGCGGGTGGTTGAGCAATATATCAGTGAGACTAAAGCCAACAGCTAATGGCAATAGGGCATCACGGCAGCAATGACGACTGTTGTCGTTGACTGCTTAATACATAGTTCAACAAAATTAAAACGGCGCCTTAGCGCCGTTTTTGATGGAGTCGACCTGCCACAGTCTTTTTCTGCAGCGATAACAATAAGCCCTGTTACAGCGGCTGTTGCTGGGTAATGCAGTGCACGTTACCACCGCCAAGCAGAATTTCCCGCCCTGGCACTGTCACAACTTGATGTTGTGGGAAGAGGTTACTTAATATGTCCACCGCAACAGCATCCATTGGATCATCAAAAGTCGGCAATACCAAACCGCCATTACATAAATAAAAATTGATGTAAGAGCCCGCTAAACGCGCCGCTGCTTCACGCGGTACCGCAGCACCGGTTAAATCGACCGAAGCGTATTCTTCTGCTTTAGCCAGCAATGGGCCTGGTACTGGCAGTTTGTGAATGATGAACTTGCGGCCTTTGGCATCGGTACTGTTTTCTAGTACTTCCAGTGCTGCTTTAGAGCGCGCATATTGTGGGTCTGACTCGTCGTCGGTCCAGGCCAGTAACACTTCACCCGGGCGGACAAAGCAGCACATGTTATCAACGTGACCATCGGTCTCGTCGTTAAAAATGCCCTCTTCGAGCCAAATCACCTTGTCGATGGCTAAATAATCGGACAGCTGCTGCTCGATTTGCGCTTTGGTCAAATCCGGATTGCGGTTTGGATTGAGCAAACATTCGGCCGTGGTTAACAACGTCCCTTCGCCATCGCTATGAATAGCGCCACCTTCCAGCACAAAACCTTCAGTGCGATAACGCGCCAGTCCTTCCACATTCAGTACTTTTTGCGCTACCTGATCGTCCAGATCCCAAGGGAAATACAAACCACCATTCAGGCCGCCCCAAGCGTTGAAGGTCCAATCAATACCACGCACTTCGCTGCCATTGGTGACAAAAGTCGGGCCGGTATCGCGACACCAGGAATCGTTATTTGAAACTTCCAGCACCCGGATTGGCTGCGCAGTCGCTTCCAACGCTAACTGCGCCTGAGCATTGGCAAACTGGCGGGCTGAGGCCATCACCGTCACCGGTTCAAAGCGCGCGATGGCGCGGATCACCGCACAAAAGGCTTGTTGTGCTGGTTTGGCACCTAAACGCCAGTTGTCGGTGCGCTCAGGCCACACCAGCCAGGTTTGTTTATGCGTTGCCCACTCAGCCGGCATATAAAAACCATCAGCGCGGGGCGTGCTGGTTAAGGTTCGATCAGAATTAAATCCGCTCACGTCAGTATCCTGCAGTTGGGAAGGCTTGCCTTCCACTTTGAAATGACAACAGGCCAGAATGCTCCGGCCTGCTCTGAGTCTAAATTGGGTCGCTTGGCGCGCTGCCGTCGTTACTTTGTGCCGTTGCTTTGCTCTGTTACTCTGCGCTGCAACTCAGCACTGTTACTCAGCACTGTCACTCAGCACTGTTACGCGGAATCGTTTTGCCATCTTTGGTCAATAAAGTATCGAAGATATCAATACGACGGTCACGGAACACGCCCCAGCTGCGACGGATATGCGCCAGTGCGTCTAAATCAAAAGTGTGCACCAGCACCGCTTCACTCACTTCGTCAGCTTCGGCTACTTTGGCACCGGTTTGATCGGCAATAAATGAGCTGCCATAAAACGTAATGGAGAAATCATCTTCACTTTCAGTGCCGATGCGGTTAGAGGCAATCAATGGCACTAAGTTAGCTGCGGCATGGCCTTGCTGCGTGCGCTGCCAGTGATCGCGGGAAGAAATAGTTGCGTCATGCGGTTCGCTGCCAATGGCGGTGGGGTAGAACAGCAGTTCCGCGCCCATTAATGCCATGCTGCGGGCACATTCCGGGAACCACTGATCCCAGCAAATACCGATACCAATTTTAGCGTAAGCGGTATCCCACACTTTAAAACCGGTATCGCCCGGGGTGAAATAGTATTTTTCGCTGTAGCCAGGGCCATCAGGAATATGGCTTTTGCGATAGGTGCCGAGGTAAGAGCCATCGGCATCAACCACCGCCACGCTATTGTACAAACAGTTACCCGCACGCTCATAGAAGCTGATGGGCAGCACCACTTTTAATTCTTTGGCCAGTTTTTGAAAATGCAGGAAAGCGGCATTTTGTTCCAGCGGGACGGCAAAATTCAGATAATCTGGTTTTTGCTTTTGACAGAAATAGTTACGCTCAAACAGTTCCTGCAACAGGATAATTTGCGCACCTTGGCTGGCCGCTTCACGTACCAGTTTGTCACCACGGGCAATATTTTCTTCGACATTCCAGCCACCAATCATCTGGGTGGCGGCAACTGTGACGTTACGCATGCTACATTCTCCAAAGCAAAAGGAAAAAAGGAACCACTACTTTAGCGAGAAACCAGGCGCACGGCAAAGTTTCTGCACATGTTCAGGGCTGGCTAAAGGCAGTTGGGCGCGCAAAATGCCGGATTTTTCGCCTGACGTCAACGCATTTTTTATGACCGGGATAGTGTGGTCAGCTGTTTGAATCAACAAGGAATTGTTATGTCGGTTATCTGAATAAAGTCAGGGTTTTTATGCGGTTTTGTCAGTCAACCATCAAGGTTGAACTGAGGATTTTTAAAAGCTGCACACGGGTATGACGCCCCTCGCGCCGAGTCAGGGTGGTGGCACAACGATTGCTGCCACCTTTGATCCGGCGTGAGGGGCTGGGAATTAGCCTTTGGCCAATTTGGCGGCTAACAATAACAATTCAGGTTGTAACCGTGTTTTGTAGTTGATATGCACATAACTAAATTGTACTTCGCCTTGCTCGTTCAGAACATAGACAGCAGGCGCCGGCAAAACCGCCTGACCGGTACTGTCGTAAGTTAAGTTGATGCCGTAGGTGCCTTTGTATAAAGCGGTTGTCTTGGCATCTAGGTAATAGGCAATCCCAAACGCTTTGGCGGCGTTCAGTTTTTCATCAGACAGCAGGGTGTAACTTAAAGCCACATCTTTAGTTGATTGTTGTGATTTACTCACTGCCAGCGGCGCTTCTGGGCTAATGGCGATGATTTGATAACCGAGTTTTTCAAACTCACCTTCTACTTGTTGTAAGCCGGCAAGTTGGGTATTGCAGTACGGACACCAGCCACCGCGGTAAAATACCAATACGGTGGGCTTTTGCTTAATTTTTGCCGTTAAATCTACTGTCTTACCGGCTTGATCCAGCACCGAAATAGCTGGCACTGTCATGCCGTTCAGTAGCGGCCTTACCGTCTCAGTGCTGGTTGCGATGTCAGCCGCACTCGCCGTGGTAAAAATTGCCGTTGCAGACATGATGCTTAGCGCCAGAATAGCCGTAGATTTTTTAAAAATGTTCATTATTGATCCTATTTGTGAGAAGTCTGCATAAGAACGAATAGCACTGGTTTTTCTTTCAGCCAGCGCTTAAAAAGCGCCAATAATTTGATTTTGCTCGACAGTTGCTACTTTTTGTCAGTTAGAATGTGTGTGCATCGGCGGTATTTGGCTGCGCTCAGTGAGTTACTGTTGGTGAGCTGCACCTTTAATGAATCGTTTTCAGTTGCTGTTAGTTTGATGGTAATTGGTTCGCTGATAATTGGTTTGCTGATAATTAGTTTGAAAAAAAAGGTAGAGCCGTGTTTGATGTGGTGATCGTTGGTGGTGGAATGGTGGGGGCGTCACTAGCGCTTAAATTCAGCCAGCATGGACTGAAAGTTGCGTTATTGGAAAAAATGGCCGCGCCACAGTTAGCGCCTGATGCAGCTGTTGATTTACGCGTCAGCGCGATTAATCATCGAAGCGAACAGTGGCTAACAGAGATTGGTGCATGGCAGGCCATTCCAACACATCGACTTTGTCCTTACCAGCGTTTGCAAGCTTTTGAAGCAACTGCTGCCACAACAACGAGCCCAGAGCTAACGTTCACCGCCGCTGAAATAAAACAGCCTCACTTGGGGCATATCATTGAAAATAATCAAATTCAAGCCGCTTTGTGGCAACAGTTTCCTAATGAATTGACCGTATTTTGTCCGGTGAGCATCCTTTCGCTGCAACAAGCATCGACGCACGCTCGTGTGCAGACGCGTGAATTTGGCGAAATTTGTGGCCGGTTATTGATTGCGGCGGATGGCGGCGCATCGCAGCTGCGTACTTTAGCCGGCATTGGCTGTAACGGCTGGCAATATCAGCAAGGTTGTCTGGTGGCCACGGTTGAAACCGAATATGGCCAGCAAGACATCACCTGGCAACAATTTACGGAACAAGGGCCACGGGCGTTTTTACCTTTACCCGGCGCCATGGCGTCTTTGGTATGGTACGACAGTCAGCCAAGAGTTAAACAGCTGGCGTCATTAAGTAGCGCCGAGTTGGCATTACAAATTCAGCAGCATTTTCCGGAAAAATTGGGGAAAGTGAAAGTGTTGCAACAAGGCTGGTTTGGGCTCACTCGGATGCATGCTAATCGTTATAGTGCAGGACGAGTTGTATTAGTTGGCGATGCGGCCCACACCATTAATCCGCTCGCTGGGCAGGGAGTTAATTTGGGCTTTGCTGATGCCAGGGTGTTGGCTGAGTTGGTGCTTTCTGCAGTGGCGGCAGGTAAAGATCCCGCCGATCCTGCGCTGTTGTTAAAATACGAGCAACAAAGAAAAAACGCCAATTTATTGATGATGTCAGCGATGGATGGGTTTTCTCAGCTATTTAGTAGCGATTTACCGTTCGTACGGTTGGCTCGCAAAGCAGGTTTAAGTTTGGCGGCCAATGCCGGGCCATTCAAAGCTTGGGTCGGCGCTTATGCCGCTGGGCTCAAGTAACCAGATACAGACATTTGGGTTATCCGTGCATTTTCCGAACACACAAAAGAAAAACCCAGCAAAAGCTGGGTTATCAAATTATGGCAGGGGTACAGGGATTCGAACCCCGGATGACGGGATCAAAACCCGCTGCCTTACCGCTTGGCTATACCCCTGCAGAAAACATGTGACTTCACTGTATGAACTGATGACCATACTGCCACTAAAATTAATGGCAGGGGTACAGGGATTCGAACCCCAGATGACGGGATCAAAACCCGTTGCCTTACCGCTTGGCTATACCCCTGCAGAAACTGCATAATTCTTACTTGCTATGGTGCGGAAAGAGAGACTCGAACTCTCACGCCTCGCGGCGCTGGAACCTAAATCCAGTGCGTCTACCAATTTCGCCATTTCCGCATACATTCAAACAACAAATTAAGTGGTGGCTACAGCGGGAATCGAACCTGCGACCCCAGCATTATGAGTGCTGTGCTCTAACCAGCTGAGCTATGTAGCCACTATGTCTTAGTTGTCCTAAGCAAGTGGCGCGTATTATGCTCAGATGAGTTTTTCGCGTCAACCGTTTTTTTACTGCATTAAAGCGCTTTGTGTTTGATTGCTGAAATTCTATCCAGATTGTTGACGTCTCGGTCAATTTTGCAGCTGTTTCGGTGGATTATCAGGGATAAATGTTGGGTTTCCAGGATTAATTCCGTTAGTATCCAACGCTTGCGCTTATAACCCATAAGCGTTCCAACTGCAGCCAAGACTGCTTATTTGTGCTTTTGCATAAAAATTATAATAGGAGCATTGATGTCGACCTCAACCACGACAGCTGCAGGGCGTTGGCCACGGCAGTTACCCTTTATTATTGCCAGCGAAGCCTGCGAACGATTTAGTTTCTATGGTATGCGCAATATTCTGACGCCGTTTTTAATGACAGCGTTGTTGCTTGCAATTCCGCAAGAGTTACGTGCTGGCGCGGCCAAAGATGTTTTTCACTCTTTTGTCATTGGTGTGTATTTTTTCCCGCTATTGGGGGGGTATCTGGCCGATCGGTTTTTCGGTAAATACAACACTATTTTATGGCTGAGCCTGATTTACTGCCTTGGCCACGCCTTTTTAGCTATTTTTGAACACAGCATCCAAGGTTTTTATACCGGATTATTCTTAATTGCGCTGGGATCTGGTGGTATTAAACCTTTGGTATCGTCTTTTATGGGCGATCAGTTTGATCAAAGTAATAAACATTTAGCGCGAAAAGCGTTTGACTGGTTTTATTTCACCATCAACTTTGGTTCGTTTTTCGCTTCGTTATTTATGCCATTGTTGCTGAAATATTATGGTGCGGCGGTGGCCTTTGGTATTCCGGGTATTTTGATGTTTATCGCGACCTTGTTTTTCTGGTTAGGCCGTAAACGTTATGTGCATGTGCCGCCTGAGTCTAAAAATCCGCATGGCTTTTTACCGGTGATCCGAACTGCACTTCTAGCAAAACAAGCAGGGCAGGCCAACTCGGGTTTGTATGTCGCGGCAAGTGGAGCGCTGCTCGCATTGTATGCATTGTCGCAGATGAGTTCACTTGGCATTGTCGCAGCACTTTGCCTGGCGTTGGTGCTGGTGATGGGCTTTGGTGGGGCGGGGGCTGCGATGCAGCTGGAGCGCGCTCGCGGTGTGCATCCTGATTATGCGGTAGATGGCGTGCGCTCGGTGCTGCGGATTTTAATTTTGTTCGCACTGGTGACGCCGTTCTGGTCGTTGTTTGATCAAAAAGCCTCAACTTGGATCTTACAGGCTAATAATATGGTCAAACCTGATTGGTTTGAACCTGCGATGATGCAGGCACTGAACCCGGCGCTGGTGATGATCCTGATCCCTTTTAACCATCTGGTGCTGTATCCGTTATTAGAGCGAGCAGGTTTACAGCTGACTTCTTTGCGAAAAATGGGCGCAGGTATTGCCGTGACCGGTGTGAGCTGGATTGTGATTGGTAGCATTCAGTTGATGATGGATATGGGCACGCCGATGAATATCATGTGGCAAATTTTGCCGTATGGGCTGTTAACCATGGGCGAAGTGTTAGTGTCTGCCACCGGCCTTGAATTTGCTTATAGCCAGGCACCCGCAGCGATGAAAGGCACCATTACCAGCTTCTGGAATCTGTCGGTGACAGTCGGGAATCTTTGGGTATTACTGGCGAACAACAGTATTAAAACTCCAACCGTAACAGCGCAAATCACCCAAAGTGGCTTGAGTGAAACGGCATTTTTAATGTTTTTCTTTGCGGCTTTTGCGCTCGTTGCTGCCGCGATATTTGCGCTTTATGCCAAGCAGTATCAAATGCAGGATAATTACCGGCTCGTCGGGTGATGTGGTAGCGCCTGAGATGTAGCATAGGTCGGGTCAACACCAATAATAAAGCCACCCGCGGGTGGCTTTATTATTGGTCAGCGGGAAAATTACACGTTAAACAAGAAATGCATCACGTCGCCGTCTTTGCAGACGTAGGTTTTTCCTTCTACTTTCAGTTTACCGGCTTCTTTGGCGCCTGCTTCACCTTTACAGGCAATAAAGTCATCAAAAGCAACGACCTGAGCACGGATAAAACCACGTTCGAAGTCGGTGTGAATCACGCCAGCTGCTTGTGGGGCGGTGGCGCCGACTTTGACGGTCCAGGCGCGGACTTCTTCGACGCCAGCAGTGAAGTAGGTCTGCAAGTGCAGCATTTCGTAGC